>CAIYFP010000381.1 GCA_903925515.1 uncultured Verrucomicrobiota bacterium | reverse complement strand
CCTCCATGCAGTACTTCGCCAACCTCAACGCCCTGCGCGGCGGCGGCCCGGCCGAATTGAACGCCTCGCTGCAACGCGGCGCCATGGAGGCAAGGCATGCGGGGGTGGCGGTCGTGCTCAGCGACTTCCTCGACCCCGCCGGGTACGAGCCCGGCCTCTCCGCGCTCGTCGCGCGCGGCTTCCAGGTCAACGCCGTCCAGGTCCTTGCGCCCGAGGAGCTCGACCCCTCCACGTTCGGCGACCTACGCCTCGTGGACTCCGAGACCGGCACCATGCAGGAGGTAACCTTCGGCAAGTACCGCCTCGCCGCGTACCGCGAGACCGTTGCTCGCTACGTCCAGCGCCTGCGCGAGTTCTGCAAGGGACGTGGCATCCATTTCTTCTCCGTCAGCTCCGGCGCCTCCCTCGAGGACCTGCTCCTGCGCCAGCTCCGGTCCGCGGAGGTGTGGGGCTGAGCCCTTTCCACCATGAATCCAACACCATCCAGCAAGTCCTCCCGGGGCATGCTCCCGACCCGAAGGCGCTTCCTCGCCTCGCTGGGCGTCGGCGTCGCCGGCCACGCCCTCGCGCGCGAGTCCGTCGAGATGCCCTTCGAGAACGGCGCCCGCGAACTCGTCGCCTATCCCCAGAAGCGACCGCTCATCCGGCTCACGTCGCGCCCGCCCCAACTGGAGACGCCCATGTCCGTCTTCGCGGAGGGCGCCATCACGCCCAACGACGCCTTCTTCGTGAGGTATCACCTCGCGGGGTCGCCGCCCTCCCGCGAGCTGCTCGGAGGCGACGCCTTCAGGCTTTCCGTCGAGGGCCACGTCCAGTCGCCGCTCTCGCTCGGCGTCGCCGAGCTGGCGAGGCGTTTCGAGACGGCGGCCGTGGTCGCGGTCAACCAGTGCTCCGGCAACGGCCGCGGGCTCTTCCAGCCACGCGTCCCCGGTGGCCAGATGGGCAACGGGGCCATGGGCTGCGCCCGGTGGGAGGGGGTGCGGCTGTCGGACGTGCTGAAGGCGGCGGGCGTGAAGCCCGGGGCGCGGCAGGTGTTGCTGGACGGGCTGGACAAGCCGCCGACGCCCGGCATCCCCGACTTCGTCAAGGCGCTGGAAATGGACCAAGCGCTCGACCCCGAGATCCTGCTCGCCACCCGCATGAACGGCGAGCCCCTGCCATGGCTCAACGGCTACCCGCTCCGCGTCGTCGTGCCCGGCCACTACGGCACCTACTGGATCAAGCACCTCCACCGCGTCACGGTCGTCGATGCCGACTACAAGGGTTACTGGATGGACCCCGCCTACCGGATCCCCGATGACCCCTGCGCCCATGTCGAGCCCGGCACCAAGCCGCGCCACACCGTCCCCATCTCTCGGTTCAACGTCCGCTCGTTCATCACCTCCCTGATGGACGGATCCCGCGTGCCCTCAGGCCGGACCACCCTCCTCAGGGGGATCGCCTTCGACGGCGGCGCCGGCATCCGCGAGGTGGTTGTTTCGGACGACGAGGGCCGAACATGGCGCGCGGCGGAACTGGGGCGCGACCATGGGCGCCATGCATTCCGGGAGTGGACGCTTGCATGGACGCCCCCGGGCACGGGCGACCGGGTGTTGTGGGCACGGGCGACCAACCGCCTCGGCCAGTCCCAGCCGCTGGAGCCCCTGTGGAACCCGGCCGGCTACATGCGCAACGTGGTCGAGCCCGTGAAGGTGAAGGTGACGACATGAAGACGATCCACGGTTTGGCAACGGGACTCGCCTGCGCCCTCGCCGCGGCAGGCATCGGGGCAAGGGCGGCGGACGCATGGAAGCTCCCGCCGGAAAAGACCGTCCTGCGGCCCGGCCCGGGCCGGGAGCTCGTGCTGGGCCAATGCGTGGCCTGCCACTCCGCCGACTACATCACCACCCAGCCCCCCCTCGATCGCGCCGCATGGGTCGCCTCGGTCGAGAAGATGCGGTCCAAGTACGGCGCAACCGTGCCGACGAACGTCGCGCCCGCCATCGCCGACTACCTCGCCGCGCAGTACGGACGCAAGGAGCCGGCGCGCTGAGGCCCGCCCGGCGCACCCATGAACTTCCTTGCCCCGCTCGCGTTCTGGTTCGCGCTGGCCCTGCCGGCGGTGGTGGTGTTCTACCTGCTCAAGCGCAAGCGGGTGACGCGCGTGGTGCCCTCCACGCTGCTCTGGCAACGCTTCCTCGCCGAGACGCAGGCCAGCGCGCCCCTGCAACGGCTCCGCCACAACTGGCTCCTGCTCCTCCAGCTCCTGTTGCTCGCCCTCCTCGTCCTGGCCCTTGCTCGGCCCTACTTCTCCGGCAAGGCCGGCCCCGGGAAGCTCGTCGTCGTCGTGCTCGACGCCTCCGCCTCGATGCAGGCCACCGACGAGTCGCCCAGCCGCTTCGAGAAGGCCCGCAAGGAGGCCCTCGCCATGGTGGACGGCCTCGCAACCCTCCGTGGCGGCCAGATGGTCGTCCTCGTCGCAGGCGCCAACGCCGAGGTCCGGCAAAGCGCCACCTCCGAGAAGGCCGCCCTTCGCCGCGCCCTCGAGGGCGCACGCGTCACCGATTCCCCGACCCGCCTCGCGGAGGCGTTGCGCGTGGCCGAAACCCTCGTCCGGGACAGGCCGGACTCCGAGATCCACCTCTTTAGCGACGGCGCCATCCCCGGCCTTGCCGAGTTCGAGACGCGCGAGATGCGGATGGTCTTCCATCGCGTGGGCAAGGGCGGACGCAACGCGGGAATCGTCGCCTTCGACGTGAAGCCCAACCCGGAAGACCCTTCGAGACGCGCCTTGTTCCTCGCCCTCGCAAACCATGAGGCGACGCCGGTGGAGGGGCGCATCGAGCTCCTGTTCGACGGCCAGATGGTGGACAACAAGCTGCTCACCCTGGCCCCGACCAACACCACGCCCGTCGTCCTCGTCGCGGAGCAGGCCCGCGACGGCGTCTTCACCGCCCGCTGGACCCGCGAGGACGACCTGCCTGCGGACAACGTCGCCCATGCCGCGTCCATCCTGCCACGCCCCATCCGCGTGCTCATGGTGAGCAAGGGCAACCGGTTCCTCGAAAAGGCGCTCGCCGCCGCCGCACCCAACGTCGAGCTGGCCACTGCGACCGACCACGGCCCCGCCGAGGCCGGACGGCACGACGTCGTGGTGCTCGACGACATCGTTCCGTCCGAGTGGCCCACCGGCAACGTCATGGCCATCCATGTCGCCCCCACCAACTGGTTCCCGGGCGGCGTCGGCACGGTCGAGGCCCCGCCCATCGTGAGCTGGCGCAACACCCATCCCCTCCTGCGGTTCGTCTCCTTCGACTCCGTGCAGGTCGCCTCCGCCATGGCCGTCAGGCAGCCGGACTGGGGCGTCGGCCTGGTCGAGGCCCCGCAGTCCCAGCTCGTCGTCGCCGGCGAGCTCGGCCGCCAACGCATCGTCTGGATCGGGTTCGACACCCTCGCCAGCACATGGCCGCTCCGCGTCTCCTTCCCCATCTTCATTGCCAACGCCGTCGAGTACCTCAACCCGGCCACCGCGCGCGCCGACCTCCTCAACATCCGCCCCGGCGACGCCTTCCGCCTCCCGTTGTCCGCGCCGGTCGCCGATGCCTCCGTGACGGGCCCCGATGGCAAGTCACGCCCCGCCATGGTGACGCCGTCGGCCCTCGAGTTCGTCTGGGGCGACACCACCCAGCAAGGCCCGTACAAGGCCCTCGTGGGCACCAACGAGGTCACCTTCGCCGCCAGCCTCCTCGACGCCGCCGAGACCGACATCCGCCCGCGCGAGACCCTCGAAATCGGACGGTTCACCGAGGTCAAGGCGACGACGCGCAAGGATGCCAACCTCGAGCACTGGCGATGGTTCGCCCTCGCTGGCCTTGCCGTCATGCTCGGCGAGTGGTGGTGGTTCCACCGGCGCACGGCTTGATCCACGAGCCCCGTCCGCAAGCACCCTCGACACCCCGCCGCCGGCCGCTACACCGGCACGTTGTCCCCCGTCGCGAGGAAGTGAAGCCAACGACCCGTCACGCGACGGCCATGGATCCGCTCCAACGCCAGCGCGTACACCGCCAACTGCGGCCGGTACATCTCCGCCTTCGCCCGGACCGCCGCCCCGTCCACGACCCGGTCCGTCTTGAAGTCCACGACGAGGATGCCCTCGTCGTCCACCACCGCGAGGTCCACCACGCCTTGGCCGACCACGAACTCCTCGTCGTCAAGGCCCGGCGCCACCGCGAAGCCCAGCGCCCGGAGGTCCGCCGCCCCAAGGCGCACCGTGAACGTCTCCTCGCGAACCAGCCCGGCCTTCCTTCGACGCACCTCCTGCCCAAGACCCGAAGCCCAGAACCGCCCCACCGCATCCATGTCCAGCAGGCACGCCTCGGCCGCCCCCAGACGCCCCTCGGACACCATCCGGTCCCGCTCCGCCATCAACTCGCCCGCCGTGCCGGTACGCTCCACGTCCACCCATTGCATGAACGCATGATGCGCGATGCCGCGCTCGACGGCCGACCCGTCCACCGGGTCTGACGCCCCGTGCGCCGGACGCGCCGTCCTTCGCATCACGTCCACGGCATCCGCATCCGCAGCCTCCTCCATGCGCCTCCGCAGACCCGTCGCGGTCACCTTCGCCGGCTCGCGCGTCGCCGCCTCATGCGCATACGACGGCAACGGCATGGACCAAAGCCCGGCGTCGGCGGGGGCTCCGGCTCCCGCCTCGGGCAACCCGGGCCTCGGAGGCACCTCGCGCCAAATCTTCCATGCAAATCCCTCGCCCCCGCCCGCGTCGAGGACGGGGTCGATCCCGCCGGGCAACGACATCAAGACCGGGCCTAGCCAGTCCATCGCGCACGAGGCGTCCTCGATCACGGCGACCGACGCCGGGCCCGTCATGCGACCCAGCCGCGCCGCGACCATCGGCCAACGTTCCTCCAGCGACTTGGCGGGGGCCGTGCCAAACAACAGCAGCCGGTCCACGGCCCGGGTCAGGGCCACGTACAGCAGCCGCAGTTCCTCGCCGAGCGCCTCGCGCCGTTCGCTCCGTTGCGCCAGCCACAACGCCGGGCTCGGGTATCGCCGCCCGTCGTCCCGCTGCACCAAGGGGCAAAGGCCCATCGTCTCCTCCCGGACAACCCTCGCCGAGGTCAGGTCCGAGAGCTGGAACCGGTTCCCAAGTCCCGCCACCGCCACCACCGGGAACTCCAGCCCCTTGCTGCGATGCACCGTGATCAACCGGACCGCGTCCCGCGCGTCGCCCGACGCCGGCTCGACGTTGTCCGCCTGTTCCTCGCCCCGCAGCCATGTCAGGAACCGGTACAGCCCGCCTCGCGCGCCCTCGTCGAACCTTCGGGCCATGTCGAGGAACCTCCGCACGTTGCCCAGCGTCTCCCCACGATCGGGCACGGCCGCCGCCCATGCCTCGTACCCGGTCTCGTCCAGCGCCGCCATCAAGGCCGCCGACGCGCCGGACCGGATCGCCACCCGCCGCCACGTTGCGTGGCGTTCAAGGAAAACCCTCGCCTTCTCCCGCGCGCGGGCCGCCACCTCCGCAAGCACCGGCCCGGCGGCCGGGTCGTCGGCATCGCTCGTTCCGGTCGCCCCGGCAAACCGTTGCAGCAACGTCCACCAGCAACGCTCCCCCCTCGCCGTCATGCGGATGACCGCCAACGCCTCCGGTTCCCACATTCCCACCAGCGGCGACCGCAACACCGTCGCCAGCGGAATGTCCTGGAACGGGTTGTCCAGCACCTCCAGCAACGAGCGCAGGTCCAGCACGGCCGGCACCTCGAAGAACCCAGCCTGCCTCGCCGCCAAAGGCACCCCGGCCGCCCGGAACTCCGCCGCGAAGTCCCTCACCCGGCCCGCGACGCCGCGCAGCAACACCGCAATGTCCGACCACTCCACCGGCCGGACCTCGCCTCGACGCCGGTCCCAAACCGGTGCCCCCGCCTCCTTCAGCTCTCGCAGCCGCATCGCCACAAGGCGTGCCTCCAGCGCCGTGGCCGTCTCCGGCATGCCCGGACGCGCCAACGCCTCCTCCTCCGGCCCGTCGCCCTCCGACGCCCCGCCCCGCACCGGCTTGGCCCGCACATGGACCTCCACGCGGGGCACCTTGTCGGCCGTCGCCCTGAGGGCGTCGCGCCCCGGTGCCTCGCCAAACTCCAGCGCCGCGTCCGGCCCGTACCCCACGCCCCCAACCTCGGGACGCATCAGCCGCCCGCACACCTCGTTCGCGAAGCGAAGGATGGCCTCGGCCGAGCGGAAGTTGCCGGTCAACGGGATGACCCGCCCCCCGCCGCCCGGGGTGGACCATCGCGCGGCGGTCTCCTGGAAGAGGCGGGGCGCAGCAAGCCGGAAGCGGTAGATGCTCTGCTTCACGTCCCCCACAAGGAACCGGTTGCCACGGCCATCTTCACGGCTCACCGCGCGGAGGATCGCCTCCTGCGCCGCGTTCACGTCCTGGCACTCGTCCACCACCACCAACTCGAACTGCTCCCGGCACCATGCCGCCGCCGCGCCCGGGCGCCGCACAAGGAGATCGAGGGCGCGCTGCTCAAGGTCCGCAAAATCCAGCCCCCCACGGGCGTGCTTCTCGCAGGCGAACACCTCCCCGAACCCGCGCACCGCCTCCACCAACCCGCCCATCCAGCCCCGGCACGACGCCCAGTCCTCGCCCATCGGGTCCGCCCCGTCCCTCGCACACAACGACGCCAGAAAGTCCACGTCCTCGAAGAATCGTTCCATGGGCTTCCCCCATGCCGTCTTCTTGCCCTTGGGATACTCGTCCGGGTTCTCCGCCATGCCCGCCCACCACTCCCGCATGCGCGCGCGCGGCCCCGGCACGCCATTCCTCAGCCTTTCCACCCGCGCGGCCGCGACCGGGTTGTCCTCGAGCCATCCGAGCCGCTCGATCCAGTTCGCCGACCAGTCCGGCAACGCCGCCTCGACCCAGCCCCGCCATGCCTCCGGCCCCGACGCGCCCCAGAACACCGCCTGCGCCCCAAGCCATCCCTCCGGGTCGGCCAACGTCCGCGCATACCCATGCACCTCCCGCACCGCGCGCCACGCCAGCTCAAGGTCCCCGTCAAACCCGCCCTCAACCCATGCCCGCAACGACGCCGCACCCGCCTCCGTCCCGCGCTGCCGGTCCACCCACCGAGCCCATGCCCCGCGCGCGAGGCGCAAGGCGTCCACGTCGTCCAGCACGCTCACCTGCGGCTCCAGCCCCAGCTCCACCCCGTGCTCCCGAAGCAGGCGCAGGCAGAACGCGTGCAACGTCCCGATCATCGCAAGGTCCAGCCGCGCCACCTGGTCCGCCAATGACGCATCCCCCGCCCGCATCGTGTCCAGCCGCTCCCGCAGACGCGACCGCATCTCCTCCGCCGCCGCCTCCGTGAACGTCACCATCAGGACCCGGTCCGCCCGGATCCGCCCCTCGGCCCTCCCAAGCCGGTCCGCGACCCGGGCAACCAGCGTGGACGTCTTGCCTGTGCCCGCCCCCGCCATGACAAGGACGTTTCCCTCGGCGGCGATCGCGGCCTGTTGCTGGGCGGTGGCGTTCACGCTCCCTCCTCAATGACCGCCGCAGCCTCCCGGCCGTCCCCCACGCCCGCCCCCGCCACAAGCATGCCCATGACCCTGACCATGACCCTGATGGTGCTCGTGCCCCGGGCCGTGCCCATCGCACCCGCCCCCGGCCATCCCGGCCTCCGCGCCCGCAACCCGGCGCAGCCATTCCCAACTGTAAATCCCGGTGTTGTGGCCATCCCGCCACGCCGGCTGCACCGCGTACCCGCCCACCGGATGCAACGCGGCCAACTCGAACGCCCCGCCACCATACGCCCGTTCCGGCGGCTTGTACGTCGTCCCAAAGATGTCCTTCTCGCCCATGCACGCCGCGCAGGGACAAAAGCGACGAAGGGTTTCAAGCGACACAAACTGCTCGGAGTTGTCGTCCCACTTCAACGCCAGCTCATGGCCGATCACCTGGATGTCGCGCGGTTGCACGGCGCCACGCTGCGCCCGCCCCGCCACCCTCGGCAAGCCTCGCCATGATGCCCAAATCCACGCGCAAGAGGCCAGCACGCCCCCCAAATCCACTCGCAAGCAGCTTTTCAGTGAAGGGCTCTCGCCTCGCGCGGCGCTGCCAGGGGGTGGATCCCGCAGGATCGCTTCGCGTCTTCGCGGCTCAGTTCTCCCTTCCCACGCACATTTCAAACCGTTGGTTTTCGGTGCATTCCGCGTCGGCATCGACACCCCCACTCAGAAACTGCCTGCGCGTGGCTTTGGGGGTCTCCTCGTTTCTGGGTCATCGAGGCCCGCAAAACCCTAACTGAGCGGTGGATCCCAAAAACGGAGGCCAGCTCGGCGCAGTCTCGTCACCCGCCCCTCGAATCACCACGCCACGCCTGCTGTCGCGTTGTCATGAGGACGCCCGCATCCGGCCGACCAAGTCGGCCGCGAGGACCGCCGTCTCCTCCCGTTGCCGGCAGGGTCGTCCGTCCAGCGACAGCACGGGCACCACGCCCAACGTGCTGAGCAGTACCATCCCGCCACCCTCCGCAAGCCGTTCGCCAAACAGGCCGTCCCCCGGGCTCGCACCGGGGCTCCAGCGAATGCCGCGCCTCGACGCCAGCCCAAGGACCACCCCTTGGGTCACCCCGGCCAACGCCCCGCTGTCCGCTGCCGCATGGCGCAGCAAGCCGCCCTCGAACCACAGGATGTTCCCGGACGCGCATTCGGCGGGCTCGCCGAGGGTGTTGAGCAACAGCGCCTCGTCGGCCCCGGCCGCCTCCGCCTCCGCACGCGCCAACACGTTCAGCATGCGCGAGCCGTGCTTGAACAACGCCAGCACGTCCCCATGCGGCACCCGGAACAACGAAGTCCGCAACCGCCATCCGGGATGCGGCTGGCATGGCTCGGGCCCGGGATGGAACACCACGAACGCATGGGCCGGGCCCGCCCCGCGCGGCGAGTACCCCCGCGGCCCCGGGCCCCGCGTCACCGTGATGCGCACCGTCCCGTGCCTTGACGCGCCGCCCGCGACCTCCGCCGCGATCACCGTGTCCACGGCCCGCGCCAGAACGTCCGTGCCCGGCGCCCCGGCATGGCCCGCGAACGCGACCCCGCGCGCGAGCCGTTGCAAATGCGCGTCCAACTCGAACGCCCGGGAGTTCACCACGGCCAAGGTCTCGAACAACGAGTCGCCCAGCAGCAGCCCGCGGTCCGACAACGGGATTCGCGCCTCCCCAAAGGGCAGGAGCTCGCCATCCAGCCATGCCAACGAGGGCGTCGTCTTCATGGAACCCGCCCGCATCCTTCCCCCGCCATCCCCAAGGCATCAAGCAACCCCCGCGCCTTCGCCTCCGTCTCGGCCAGCTCCGCACAAGGGTCCGAGTCCGCCACGATCCCCGCCCCGGCATGGAACCATGCATGGCCCTCGCGCACGACCGCCGACCGAATCGTGATCCCCAGCCGCGAGCGCCGGTTGAACCCAAGATACCCATGGCACCCGCAGTAAGGCCCCCGCGCCACCGGCTCCAGCTCGTCGATGATCTCCATCGCCCGCAGCTTGGGCGCCCCCGTGATCGACCCGCCCGGAAAGCACGCCTCCAGTGCATCCAGGTGCGACACCCCGCGCCGCAACGTCGCCGTCACCGTGGACACAAGGTGATGCACCTGCGCGTAGCTCTCCAACCGCATCAGGTCCGGCACCCGAACCGTCCCGTACTCCGCCACCCGCCCAAGGTCGTTCCGAAGCAGGTCCGTGATCATCGTCAGCTCCGACCGCTCCTTCTCGCTCGCCATCAACTCCCGTGCCAGCCGCGCGTCGGATTCCATGTCATCCCCCCGCGGTCGCGTCCCCTTGATGGGCCGCGTCACGACATGCCGGTCGTCCATCGCGAGGAACAACTCGGGCGACGCCGACACAAGGTCGAACGACGACGCCTCCATGAAGGCCGCATACGGCGCCGGCGACGCCTCGGTCAGCCGCTCGAACAAGTCCCACGACGAGGCGTCCACGGGCGCGTCCAGCCGCCGAGCAAGGTTGGCCTGATAAATGTCGCCCGTGTGGATGTACGCCTGGGCGCGACGCACGGCCGCCATGTAATACGGGCCGTCCAAGCTGGAACGAGGCGTCCGCGCCCCTTCCCCGGAGCCCGTCCCATGCCGCGCGCCCCGCGCATCCTCCGTCGGCTCCATGGCCAGCCGTTCCTTCCACCACGCCATGTCCCGCGCGGCGCGCTCCGTGCAACGCGACCCATCCGGCCCAAGCCCCGTCGCCACCACATGCGCCTCCCCCTCCACGAACGCCACCAACGAGCCATGAAAGCCGAGTTGGCAATCGGGCAGCTCAAGATCGTTGACCGCGCGCCGCGCAAGGCGCGGCTCGACGAACTGGTTGAGCTCGTACCCGAAATGCCCCATCGCCGCGCCCAACGGGAACGGCCATGACGGTTCCTCCTCCAACTCGAACAGGCCCAGCAACGGAGCCAGCAGCCGCCATGGGTTCCCGAACTGCCTCTCGATTCCTTCCTGCCCCTCGCGCCACACCTCGGACTCCGCCCCGCGCGACACAAACGTCAGCACCGGCCGCGCCGCAACCAACGACGTGGCCCGCCCCTCCGCGTCGGGCCGCGCCGCATGGAGCACCACCCGCCCGGGCTCCCCGCCGATCAACCGCCCCAGCGTCAACGCCGTGTGGCGCGTCGGCACGACTTCAACCCGTGGCGCCATGCCTTCACCCGCCCCTTGCGAACTGCGGATGTCGTTCAAGGCCCCCGCGTGTCGCGTCCGAAAGCGGCCGTTGCCGGTACACCGGCTGGTCCAGCGGCTCCGCGCTCGTCGAGCGCATCGCCCGCGCCAGCCATGCCTCGTCCAGCAGTCGCCCGGCCATCGCGGGGTCCGACGACGCCACGGTGGTCTCCTCCTTCTCGCCCGTCGCATGGCCGACGCCCACATGGAAGCCAGCCATGAGCAATGTCACGCGCAGCAACGTGCTCCGCGAGTACGTCGCCAAGGTCGCCGGTCGCGCGCCCACCCGTCCCCGCAGTCCCCGGAAAACCCCCAGCGTCCACATCGCAGGGTTCCGCGCCGGGCTGAACGCGTCGAAGAGGATCGCCTCCGGCGCGGGCACGTCCCCTGCCCCGCTCGAAAGCCATGTCGGGAAGTCCGCCTCGTGAAACCTCCATCGCACCCGGCAACCACCGCGTTGAAAGGAGACGTCGCGACGTTCAAGGAGTTCCGCAACCGGCCCCTCGAAACCCTCAAGGTATCCCAGCCGCGCCGCCTCCGAGCGCGCGAACCGCAGCGGCTCCCCCGTGTGGTCGAAGCTCTCGACCCGAAGCCGGGCCTCCACGTCGCCCATGGCTCGGATCACCGCGATCACGTTTGCCGCCGCCCCGAGGCCCACGTCCCAGACCACGAACTCGTCCGGAACCCCGGCGGCACGTTCCGGGAGCCGCATCTGCCGCACGTACAACGCCTCCGCCTCCGCGGCCGGACCCACGACCGGATGAAACGTCTCGCCCTCCGCATGGGATCGCACGGACCATGCGCCGCTGGCGACCTGCACAAGCGAGTAGCCGCCGTGCACGGGCCCGCCAACGGCTTCGGAGGGGGAAAGGCTCAAGGAGGACATGCGATCCGGGGCGGCGTCCGGCATGGACCGCACGCGGCCCCATGGCCGGCGGGTTCAGGCCCCGAACTTGTCGAACATGCGGGCGTTGGCCTGCATCAGGCGGATGAGGTACTTCGCCTCGAAGATGCCGAGGGACCCGCTGTTGGCCCCAGTCTCGGTGAAGCGTTCGAGCTTGTCGGACCCGCTGATTGCCGAGTGCAGCAGCACGGGCTGCGGGTGCCATGAATGGCCCTTCACCGCGACGGGGGTGGAATGGTCGCCCGTGATCACCAGCACGTCCGGCTTGCGCGCCAGCAAGATCGGCAACGCGGCGTCGAAGTCCTCGATCGCCTTCACCTTGGCCTTGAAGTCGCCGTCCTCGCCCGCCTTGTCGGTGTACTTGTAGTGGATGAAGAAGAAGTCGTGCCGGTCGTGCTCGGCGACGTAGCGCTCGAGCTGCTCGGCGATGGTGGTGGGCCCCTCGACCTTCGTCATGCCCACGAGCTGGGCGAGGCCCTTGTACAT
>CAIYFP010000380.1 GCA_903925515.1 uncultured Verrucomicrobiota bacterium | reverse complement strand
GGGGCCGCGGAAGCGGGGCGAATCCTTGCGTCGCGGGCGCCGCACCCGGGGTTGGCGGCGCATCCGGAGTTGCCGGCGGACACGCGGCTGTGGGCGGCGTTGCAACGGGCGGGCGGCGGAACATGGGGCGGTTGCGTGTATGACGCGGACCGCGTGGCCGTCTTGCTGGAAAAGGCTGTGGCCATGGAGGCCGGTGCATGAGGGGAATCGACTCCATGACCCGGTTGGGATGCGGGAATGGGTGGATGTCGGCCGTCGCATCGCTCGGCATGGCGGGCGGGGTGGCCTCGGCGGGTGCGGCCGGCGCAGCGGGGCATTGGGCGTTCGGGCCGGTGGTGAGGGTGTCGCCGCCGGAGGCGCCCGGGATCACGGAGCCGGTGGACCGGTTCGTGGCGGCGGCACTGAAGGAACGGGGCGGGTCGCTTTCGAGACCGGCGGACCGTCGGACATGGCTTCGGCGCGTGACGATGGACCTCACCGGGCTTCCGGCGACGCCCGAGGCGGTGGCGGCCTTCGAGACGGATGTTCGTCCGGACGCGCGCGAGCGGGTGGTGGACGGGTTGTTGCGCGACCCGGCGTACGGGGAGCGATGGGGGCGTTGGTGGCTGGACGTGGCCCGGTATGCGGACACGAACGGGCAGGACGAGAACAAGGTCATGTCCAACGCATGGCGATACCGTGACTGGGTGGTCCATGCGATGAACGAGGACATGCCCTTCGACCGGTTCGTGCAGGACCAGGTGGCGGGGGACATCCTCGCGGCGCAGGAACCGGACGAGGAGGAGGCGATGCGGCGGCGGGTTGCGACGGGCTTCCTTGTGCTGGGACCGAAGCTGCTCGCGGAGCAGGACAAGCCGAAGCTGGTGCTCGACATCGTGGACGAGCAGCTCGACACGGTGGGGCGGGCGTTCATGGGCCTGACGCTGGGCTGCGCCCGT
Organism: uncultured Verrucomicrobiota bacterium; assembly: GCA_903925515.1. Taxonomy (GTDB): domain Bacteria; phylum Verrucomicrobiota; class Verrucomicrobiia; order Limisphaerales; family UBA9464; genus UBA6176. The sequence continues at coordinate 13,211 of CAIYFP010000380.1, read as the reverse complement.
TGCCATGACCACAAGCACGACCCGGTGCCGCAGCGGGATTACTACGCCATGGCGGGCATCTTCCGCAGCACGCGGACGATGGAGAACCTCGCGTTCGTCTCGAAGTTCAACGAGCGCCCCGTGGGCACCCGCGAGCAGGTGGCCGCCGTCGCGCGACAGGCCTCGGAGGTCGCGGCCGCGGAGGCCCGGGTGAAGTCGGCCGTGTCGGAAGCGGAGGCGGCGCTGGCGCGGGACTGGCGTGCGGTGTTGCCGGCGATCCTTGGCAACGCGGCCCGCGTGGAGGCGCGCCTCGCGCACTTGGTCTCCAAGGTGGAGGCGCTGCGGTCCGGGCCGGACGGCGGCCCGCTGCGGGCCATGGAGGGGAATGCGGCGGCAGCGGAGGAGACGTTGCGAGTTTGGGAGGCGAGCCTCGCCGGTGGCGGGCCGGTGCCGGGCTGGCGTGGCGGCGGAGCGGGGTTTCACGGAACCAACCGCCTTGAGAGGCCCCTGCCCGGCGCCACGGATTCGCGTGCATGGACGATCGCGGCATGGGTGCGGGCCGATGCGATTCCGAAGAAGGGCGAGACGCGCCGTTGGCTCGTGAGCCGCGGCGCCAACGAATGGGAAGACGGTCACCTCGGGCTGCTCATCGACGGCGACCGCGCGGGCGCGTACGTCAACGTGGGCGGAGGGCGCGAGCGCGTGGTGTCGGTGTTTGGCAAGGAGGGCGGCATCAAGGCCGGGACATGGCAGCACCTCGCCGTGGTGCTGGGCCACGAGCGCATGTCGGCATGGCTCGACGGCACGGAGCTGGGCTCGGCGTGGGTCGGGGGAAAGGTCCATCGGGGTGCTGGCCCGTTCGTGCTGGGGCAACGCCCGGACCGGCACGTGGGCTTCGAGGGCCGACTGGACGCGGTCCGCGTGTTCGATCGTGAACTGAGCGGCGACGAAGTGGGTCGCCTTGCGCGCGGCGAGGCCGTCGAGGGCCCGGTGATCTCGGACGACTTCGAGCCGGGGACCGAGGAGGAGCGGGGCCGGCTGGAGGTCCGGGCCGTGGCGGAGCGATTCCTTGGCAAGGGTGGACTGCTGGAGTTGCCGCAGGGGGATGCACGGCGCACGGCCTATGCCGGGAAGGATCTCGAACGACTGAAGGCGGCGGAGGACGACCTCGCGGCGTTGAAGCGGCGCGACCCGGGGCCGGTGCCGATGGCGTTGGCGGTCGCGGACGACGTGGTGACGAACCTTCCCGTGCTGGCGCGGGGAAACCACTTGGCGCCCGGCAAGGAGGCGATGCCGCGGGGGTTCCTCGGGTGCATTCCCGGGCTTCCGGTGGAGGCGCCCGGCCCTGGTGGAAGCGGGCGGCGCGAGCTGGCGCGGTGGCTGACGCATCCGTCGCATCCCCTGACCGCGCGCGTGGTGGTGAACCGCGTTTGGCAGGCGCACTTCGGCGAGGGGTTGGTGCGGACGCCGGAGAACTTCGGGACGCGAGGCGAACGTCCCACGCACCCCGAGTTGCTCGACTGGCTTGCGTCGGAGTTGGTGCGGACCGGCTGGAGCCTGAAGGCGTTGCACCGGCGGATCGTGTTGTCGGCGACGTACGGGCAGGCGTCGGCGGTGGAAGCGCTGGGCGACGGCGGAAGGGACCCGGATGGTCGTTGGCTGGGGCGGTATCCCAGGCAGCGGCTGGAGTCGGAGATGTTGCGCGACGCGTTGCTTGCGGCCTCGGGCAGGCTGGATCGTGCCATGGGCGGGACGTTGGTCGCATGGAAGAACGACGAGTACGTGCCGGGAGACACGGAGCCGTTCGGGTCCGTGCGCCGGGCGTTGTACCTGCCGGTGGTGCGGGACCGGGGGACGGACCTTGAGACGGCGTTTGACGGCGCGAACCCGAGCGTGTGCGTGGCGCGGCGCGGGACGACGGTGGTGGCGCAACAGGCGTTGTGGCTGCTGAACTCGGGGCTGGTGCGGGAGTCGGCGGAGGCGCTGGCAAGGCTGGCGATGGCGCAGGGCGGCCCGGACCGGTGCGGCTGGGTGTACCGGCGGCTGATGGGACGGGCGCCGAGCGAGGCGGAGCGGGCGCGGGCATGGGCGTTCCTTGGGGACGAGCGACTGAAGGGGTTGCCGGAGGTGGGCCGATGGGCCTTGCTGGGGCAGGCGTTGATGGTGTCGAACGAGTTCACGCATCGCGAATGAACGGGACGAGCATGGATCCGGGGATGGGATGGAGCCGACGCGCGGCGTTGTCGCGGGTGGCGCTGGGCTTCGGCGCGTTGGCGGCGTCCGCGATGCTGGGCGAGCACGGCTTGGCGGGGGGCATGGGCGCGGGGCCGGGGCCGGCGTCGGCGCTGGCACCGAGGCCGCCGCGGTTCAGGGCGCGGGCGCGCCGGGTGATTTTCCTGTTCATGCACGGCGGGCCGTCGCACGTGGACACCTTCGACTACAAGCCCCTGCTGGAGCGGGACTCGGGCAAGCCGTTGCCGTTTGCAAAGCCGCGGGTGCAGTTTGCGCAGACGGGCAACCTGCGGCGTTCGCCGTGGGGGTTTCGACGGCATGGCGAGTGCGGGCTCTGGGTGAGCGAGTTGTTCCCGAACGTGGGGTCGTGCGCGGACGAGTTGTGCGTGCTGAAGGCGGTGCACGGGACGAACGAGGCGCACGGCGGGGCGTTGCTGAAGCTGCACACGGGGTCGGAATCGCAGGTGCGGCCGAGCATGGGGGCGTGGATTTCGTACGGGCTGGGGACGGAGAACGCGAACCTGCCGTCGTTCATCACGATCAACCCGACGCTTGGACACGGGGGCGTGGCGAACTGGTCGAATGCGTTCCTGCCTGCCGAGCATCAGGGCACGCGGATTGGGGGGGGCGTCCCGGTGGAGAAGGCGACGATCGAGAACCTTTCGCCGTCATGGGGCCGCGAGGTGCAGCGGGCGCAGCTTGACTTGCTGGGGGCGGCCCAGCGCGAGCACATGGAACGCGTGGGGCCGGACCCGGCGTTGTCGGCGCGGATCGAGTCGTTCGAGCTGGCGTTCCGGATGCAGGCGGAGGCGCCGGAAATCCTCGGGTTGCAGGGCGAGACGGAGGCGACGCGTCGGCTGTACGGGCTGGATGAGCCGAGGACGGCGTCGTTTGCGCGCCAGTGCCTGCTGGCGCGGAGGTTCAGCGAGAGGGGCGTGCGATTCGTCCAGGTGACGCATGGGTACTGGGACCAGCACTCGGACCTGACCCGCGACCATGGACGGCTGGCGTCGGAGGTGGACCGGCCGATCGCGGCGTTGCTTCGGGACCTGCGGGTGCGTGGGTTGCTGGACGAGACGCTGGTGATTTGGGGCGGGGAATTTGGCCGGACGCCGACCGTCCAGGGCACGGATGGTCGGGACCATCATCCGCATGCGTTCACGATGTGGATGGCCGGCGGCGGGGTGTTGGGCGGGATGAGTCATGGTGCCACGGACGACTATGGCTTCTACCCGGTGGAGGGCGGGGTTCATGTTCATGACTTGCACGCAACGATCCTTGCATTGATGGGGATCGATCATGAGGAGCTGACCTATCGTCATGCCGGGCGTGACTTTCGCCTTACGGACGTGGCCGGGGACGTGGTGCGGGCGGTGATGAAGGGGTGAGCCGGGCCGCGCCCATCGCACCGCCCAAGAAGGGGGGGAACTAGCCGGGAATCCGCCATGAGGACCACCTTCCCGCCCAGGATGGGCGCTCCGGATTTCGTGCGCGAACATGGATCGCGGGGATCCGCTGCCGTCCCCGGCCGCTCTGGCGCGAGGAAGGGCGCGGAGGGTGCGCCGGGTGGGGACGGGCTCGGTCCCATGGGCGGACGCATCGGGTTGTGGGATCTTGGATGCTCGTCCGAGTCGTGGGACGTGAGGCTCGCGTCGTGGCACCCCGGCCGGAGTTCGGATTGAGGACCGACGCGCGCGCGGTGGTGTCGCTCCGATCAACCACCGGCCACGGGATGCGAGGCCTCCGGCTTCACGCCCCACGCCGGCCATGAACAAGCCCGTTTGCGTGGCCCAAATCCCCGCGCAAGGAGGAGGGAATCTCTCGATCCCCAAGCGAATGGGATGCGGCAGGCAGCGTGCCAACACGGGGACGTGGCGGATGGGCATCCCTGAGACCGCATTCTTCGCGGCATGGCGGCATGGCGGCATGGCGTGAGGGATTCCCCGCTGCATGCAGCTCGGAGGCCGTGCAGGAGGCGGCCTTGGTTTTTTCATGCCAAGACGCCAAGACGCCGAGGGGTCTGTCTTTTCAACCCTTGGCGGCGCAGCGTGAGGCGAGATCCGGGCACTCAAGGACGCCGTGCGCGCGGATCAGGGCGTGGGGTCGGCACAGGAGCAGGCGTCGGACCGGAGGTGGGCGTTTGGGTTGCCCGGGTTCATGGAGCGGGCGGGCGTGAAGGCGTCCCGCCGCGTCGAGTTCCAGCGCGAAACGCGGGCCGATCTTGGCCGGGGCAAGGGCCTTGCATGGGGCGCCATGGACGTCACCAACGGTCATGGCCGGGCTTGAAGTCCTGCTTGTAACGTTCGAGGAGCGTTTCGGTGCGGTTGGGCAGCAGGTAGATCCTTTGCCGGACGTGCCGGGTCTCGCCGGGTTGGAGCCCGCCGATCCATGGGTCGCTGTGCAGGCACACATAGACGCCCTCGAACAACTCAAAGGTCCGGTCCGAGGCGATGGCAAGGATCCAGCGGTTGTCGGACGAGACGCAGCCGATGATCCCGTTGGTTACGCGGTCCATGGAGATGGGCCGGGGGTTGGCGTCGGCGGGTGAGGTCCATGGAGGGAGAAAGACCTGGCCTCCCCGGTAAAGGGCCTCCTCGGTGCGCACCGTGTTTGAGAGCCATGTTTGGCCACGGGCGGTGAAGACGAAGGAACGCGCGGTGTAGTTGGACTGGGCAGCGCCGGTGAAGCGATCGACGCGCACGCATGCGGGCTGGAACCAGTGGACTGGCCATGGCACGGCGCCGCCGTGGGTCAGGGCAAAGTCCATGGCAAGGCCGTCCGGGAGCGCCTTGACGCCGTGATTCACGACGACGGACTCGCCCACGGTCGTCCTGAAGGTGATCGAGGAACCGTCCTTGGCGCGCGAGACGACGCGGGTGGCATGGGGGATCCGGGTGAGGTCCCAACGGCGCTCGTGTCCGCCGGGCAGGCAAAAGGCCTCGAGGTAGTACACCTCGAGGGAGCCGCCGGGGATGTCGGGGTGGGTGTAGGTGAGGAGGTTGTTGGTCCATGAAAGGGATGGCGCGGCGGGTGCGGGCGACGCGGACGGCAGGGCAAGGAAGGCGGCGAGGAGGGTGGCAAGCAAGGCCGGCAGCGTGGGGCGTGGCGTGGAGAGGGGAGAGCGGGCATTCATGGCGCGAGAGACTTTCCGGGAAGGGTTCCATGATGGACGGCGGAAGACGACGGGAACGTTTTGGCGTGGTCGGCGCGTCGGCGCGGCGCGGCGTGGGGTCGGCCCGGCCCGGGGCGCGGCATGATTCGCGAGTTTCACGAGTGGCGAGGCCGGGTCCGGGCAGCACGTGGGTGGATGTTGTGGGGGGCATGGGTGGAACTGGCAGGGCCGGACCGTCGCGCTGGGGAGCGTCCTTTGCGTGAACCTCATGGAGGCTGGGGACGGGACCGAGTCGGGCTTGCCCAACGTGCGGGAGGCGAAGGGGGATGGCTGCGGAATGCGGCACGGGGACGGCAGCCCCGAGATCGCGTTCTCGAGCTGGGTGATTGAGCACGAGGGCGACCTTGCGAAGCAGCGGCCGTTTGCTCGGGAGGTGCGGCGAGCGGGCCGGAAGGCGTGGGTGCAGGCGCCGGCGTTCGAGTGCCCGTTCGAGCCGCACCCGCTGGCCATCGGGCAGCATGGGATGCCGGGGCGCGCGGGCCATCCTGCGAGCAAGCACCCGTCGCCGCGCGCGGGGATCGGCGGGCCGAACTCCGCCATGATGCGGGACGTCCTCGGGCACACGCGGCTGCTGTCGCGAAGGGAAATGGGCGAGTTGTTGCCGGATTGGCGCATCACGATCCGGGACGGCACGACGGGCGGTGGCGGCGCGAGGCAGGCATGAGGCGTGGACCGCGGGTGGGATGGCAGGACCGGCATGGTGGCGGCTTAGGCCTTGAGCGGACGGGGGAAGGCGGGATTCCGGGCTGGGAACTTGCGGGGCCGGGCGGCAAGTTCATGGCGGGTCTTGCATGGCGTGGGAGGATGTGCGCGCCGTTCCATTCTGAGTGATGAACTTTCCAAAGGTGGTTTCGATCAAGTCGGCCGCGGCGTTGCGGGATCGTTTTGCGGAGCTGGGTTGTCCCGTGCCAGTCGCGGACGATGGCCCATGGAGGGCGCTTGCGGGCGCGGTGCCGGCTTCGGCCGGGTTGCCCAGGCCGATCGGCAACAGGCTGGCGATCCTGCCCATGGAGGGCTGGGACGGGACCGACGACGGGCATCCGACGGACCTTGTGCGGCGCCGGTGGCGTCGGTTTGGGGAGAGCGGCGCGAAGCTGGTGTGGGGCGGCGAGGCGGTGGCGGTGCGGAGGGATGGGCGGGCGAACCCAAGGCAGCTCATGCTGGGTGAGGAGCATGTGGCCGGGCTGGAGGCGCTGCGGCGTTCGTTGGTGGAGGCTCATGCGGGGCACGGTTCCACGGAGGACTTGTGGGTGGGGTTGCAACTCACGCACAGCGGCCGGTGGTCGCGTCCGAACGACCCGCGTCGGCCGGAGCCGCGCGTGGCGTTCCGGCATCCGATCCTCGACGGCCGCGTGGGCGTGACGGACGACCGGATGGTCTTCACGGACATGGAGCTGGATGGGTTGGTGGAGGACTTCGTGCGCGCGGCGACGCGGGCATGGAAGGCGGGGTTCGACTTCGTGGACGTGAAGCATTGCCATGGGTATCTCGGTCACGAGTTGCTGGGGGCGCGGTCTCGCCCGGGGCCGTACGGGGGAAGCCTTGAGAACCGGACGCGGTTCCTGCGGCGCATCGTCGAGGGGATCCGGCGGGATGCGCCAGGGCTGGCGGTAGGCGTGCGGCTGAGCCTGTTCGACCAGCTTCCCCACCGGAAGGGCGCGGGGAACGTGGGCGAGCCGGAGCCATGGGAGGGCCGGTACGAGCACGGCTTCGGATGCGACCCGGCGGAGCCGTCGCGGATCGCATGGGAGGAGCCGTTGGCGTTGCTGGGGCTGTTGCAGGCCATGGGGGTCAGGCTGGCATGCATGACGGCGGGGAGCCCCTACTACAACCCGCACATCCAGCGCCCCGCCATGGTGCCACCGAGCGACGGGTACTTGCCGCCCGAGGACCCGCTGGCGGGGGTGGCGCGGCAGGTCGAGGCGGTGGCGCACGCGAAGGCGGCGTTCCCGGGCATGATCCTCGTGGGGTCGGCGTACAGCTACCTGCAGGAATGGCTGCCCCACGTGGCGGAAGCCCAGGTGGCGGCGGGCCGGGTGGACATGGTGGGCCTTGGGCGCTCCGTGCTGAGTTACCCGGACCTTTCGCGTGACCTTGTCTCGGGGCGGCCCATGCAGCGGCGGAGGGTATGCCGGACGTTCAGCGAGTGCACGACGGGGCCGCGCAACGGGCTGGTCAGCGGATGCTTCCCGCTGGACGACTTTTACAAGCAACACCCGGATGCCGAACGACTGCGGGCGCTGGCGACAGGCGGAGCGGGGCGTTGAGGGCGGGCGGGGCGCGGGGGGCGAACGGGTTACGGAGGGTTCAACGGGACGGGGCCGGCTTGGGGCGGCAGTTGTTTCCAGCGTCCCAGCACGAGGCGGCCTTCCTTCGGGCGTGGCGATTCCATGCGACGCGAGCCCCCGGGCCATGACTCCACGACGATGCCCGAGGCGTTGGCCGGGATGACGGCGCCGGGGGGCAGGGTGAAGGGCTTGGCTCCGCCAAGTCGCCAGCCGGACAGGTCCACGGCGAAGGGATGGGTGTTGCTGACGACCAGCCAGCCCACCCCATGGCCGCCCTCGCCGGGCTCAACCACGCGTGCGTCAATCCGGAGGACGGCGGGCGGCGGTTGCGAGGCGGGGATGCCCGCGCTGCGGTCGGTCCCGATGCCCATCGGGCGCGCGGCGTTTGTCTCGGAGTGCGTCAGGAGGAAGTGGCGTCGGCGCGGCTCGACGAATCGCCGGAGCAGGTCGTCCACGCCCGCCGCAAGGGACCGGGCGGGCTCGATCCCGGGATGCCCCGTCCATGGCTCGCCCCAGCGGGCGCGATCGAGGGTGGCCTCGGGTTGCATGCGCGCGGACATGGCGCGGACATGGCCCTCGATCAGGCCGGCGCGGTCCCCGGGTGCGCCGGGCGGTCGCCATGCGTCGTCGAGCAAGGTCCGCATGCGGCGCACGAGCATGGAGCGGGTGAACGGGTTGCGGACGACCACGTCATAGAGGCGGTTGTGGCCTTGGTTGGAGCCAATCCCGGCCGCGCCCCAGAACGGGTGGCTGCGGAAGTCGTCGCGGTCGGCGAGGATCTCGCCCGTGCCGTAGCTGAAGCCCCACGAGACGTTCATGTCGAAGGCGACGGGACGCCAGCGGCCGGAGCCGTCGTTGTCATGGTAGAGCGACATGTTCGCCCAGATGTCGTCGTCCTCCTGGCACAGCCGCGCGACGGCGAGGTAATTGACCGCGGCAGGGACGTCGAAGAGGTCCATCAACGCGTTCGCGCGGCGGGCGGGATCAGGGTCGTCGCCGATGGCACGGGCCATCGCCACGTAGTCGTCGTGGCCCTCCTTGCGCCGCGTCTTCTTCTCGAACCCGCCGGACCCGTCGCCGCCCGGGACGACGTAGCCCACGGCCTTGTACAAGGCTCCTCCGGGATCGAGACCCGCTCGCCTGAGGAGGTCCTCGCCGAGCGGAAGCGAATGCATGGCGAGCTGGTAAAACTCGCCGTTCAAGTGGAGACGCACCGGCTCATGGAACGGCGCCGCCACCCCCGCGCGCGCCATCAGCCAGAACGCGAGGTGTTGCCGGAGGTACGTGGGGTCGCCCCATTCCGCCATGAACGAGGTCGCCCGAACGCGCGGGCCTCCGTGCGGCGGACGAAAGCCCTTGCCCGACGGGAACTCGACGCGGTGGGACTTCTTCGGGAAGCCCGCCGTCGTGTTGCCCCGGACCTTGATCCGGACGTCGTCATGGAACTCCCCGGCATGGAACAGGCAGCCCGTCGCCCCCGCGTCCGAGTCCATGGGGCCGAGCTGCGCGGGCTCCACGAAGAGGTGGACGACGTGCAACGCCGAGTCGCTGGCGGCCGGTTGGACCACGGTGCCATGGCAAGGCGGCGTCCTTGGGGTCGCGCCGCGCAAGGGCCAGCGGAAGGGCTCGCCCGCCCGCGTTGGCAACTCGAACCGCCACCGCACCATGTCGCCGTTGCGCGCCCCGGGGATGGGGATGCGTGCCGACCATCGGCCGTCCCCGGCCCGCTCGTCCCCGTCGCGCCCGTCGTCGTGCAGCAAGGCGGCCGTCTCGACGCCGAAGTTTCGACGCCATGCGACGAGGGGCGGGCGGGCATCCGGGCCCTCGGGTCGAGCGAGCACGGACACGGTCAACGCACCGTCCGGGACGAGCGCGGCGGGCTCGTGCCGGGGCTCGGCCAAGGCGTCGTGCGGCTGGGCCTTGTCGCCCGAGTTGGGCGCGCCGGGCGTGGGGTTTGTCATGTAGGCCCAACGCCCGGTGGTGCCGGGCAGCAGCCCGGACGAGACGTCGGGCTGCCGTGTCCAAACGGCGGAAGCAAGCTCGGACAGCACGGTGCCGTCGGCCGCGAGCAGCGCGAGCCGGGGGTCCTCGCCCGACAGCTTGAACGGCGCGTGCAGGGGGCGCCCGGGAACGGCGCGGTCCTTGCCGGACGCCCACACGACGAGGCGGCCGGAGGGCGGAAGGTTGGTCTGGGGCAGGCGCCATGGTCGTGCGTTGCCGCGCTTGTCGGCGAGGCCCATGCCGCCGAGGTCGGCCGCCGAGGCGCCATGGTTCCAGAGCTCGATCCAGTCCGACGTGTCCCCGTCCTCGTCCTGGATGCCGCGGATGTTGGAGGACAGGACCTCGGAGATCACGACCTGCGGCGGCGCGGCCGTGGCCATGGGCGAGGTCACGAGCCCGAGCAGGAGCACGCGCACGAGGATGAATGCGATCACCGCGCCGTGGTGCCTTGGCAACGCAGGGCGAGCGTCATGACCGGCGAGACGGAAGGGCGGCCCGGCCATGGGTCGCGCCTCGTGCATGGGCTGCTTGCTCGCGCGCGTCGTCATGAGGCGACGGCCCGGGCCGGGTTGGATGCCGCAAGAAGGCTGGGCATGGCGGTGCCCATGGGCTGGACGGTGAACGTGGCAAGGAACGCCCGGGCGCGGGCCGGGTCGTTGAGGCAGATCGTGCCAGACGCGATCCGGGGCGCGGGTGGGCTCGTCAGGACGACCGGGGATTCCGCGCGCAGCCGAGCGGCGAGCCCGGCCATGCTTTCGGCGCCGCAGGCGCGCAGCTCGCGCATTCCGTGGATGCGCAGGATGCCCCGGGTGGACTGGGCCGCGTGCCGCATGAGCTCGAGGGTGACCCGCCCGAAGGTGTGGCGGGGATTGATTTCCACGACGGGCTTGAGGCGGGTGCCTCCGCCGGGGTCGCGATACACGAACGCGTCGATGCCCGCCGGGCCATGATGTCCGGCCGACTTGAGGGCTTCGCCCGCCGCCATCGCCAGCCCCACCATGTGCGATGGGATGTCGCGCGCGAGGACCATCCCGCCGGGGCGCGCCATGGCGCGGATGACCGCGAGGGGCGGCCTGCGCGCATGGCCAGGCTCGGCGACATTCGCGACGAACTGGCCGCGAAGGTCCGTCTCGAGGCCGGCGAACCCCACGAGGCGCGTGCCGCCGGGCAGCACCTCGCACTGGATCGAGAAGTCCGCGATGCGCTCGAGCCAAGGCTCGACGACAAGCCCGGCGGGGTCTGATGCGCGGGACTCGATCCATGCCCATTGCGATGGCAGCACCTCGGGCTCCCAAAGACGAAGCTGGCCCGCGCCCGCAAGGTCAAGGCCCGCCTTCGCCACCACCCGGTGATGCCCGCCCCTGCGGAGGGCCTCGATGGCCGCACGTGCTTCGGCGATGGAATGCACGACGGTTCCCACGACGTCCCCGGGGCAGAGCCACGGGACGCGAGGGTGGGAAGCCAGCCACTGGCGAAGGAAGTTGGCCGACCATGGCTTGCCGAAGGTGGCGGCTTGCGCGGGCTGGAGGGCGCGGGGTGGCTGCACCGCGGAGGCGGGCAGCCGCCTTGCCAGCGACCCGAGGCAACGGATCGAGTCGGGCGCCCATGCCCATGGCCGCAGCTCGCCGATGGCGCGCGCATGGAGGTTCGAGTCCGCCCGCAACGCGCCGTCCTCGACGATCTCGAACTCCGGCACGGGAATGCCGGCCGCGAGGAGCGACTCGCGGAACGCCACGGAGGGCTCGGACCGGACAAGGACGACGTCGTCCTTGCGCGCCATGCCCACGGGCAGGGTTTCGAGGTCCAGTGCCAGCGCGCGACGAGGCGCGGACAAGGCAGACGCAGGAAGGCCGGCCACCGCGTGCTCGGCGAAGGGGTTGAACCAGTGAACCGCCGGCGCGCGTCCGCGTGACTGGCCGTGCACGCGGAGCTCCCGGATGAAGTCCTCTCCAAGGCCTGCCGCGCGGCGCGATGGCACGTCCACGTCGCCCCCCTTCGCCCGGCTCGGGGACAATGGAAAGCGCAGCGTCGTCCGGAAGGCTTCCCAGTCGTCGTGCTCCGGGTCCTTCCATCGGCGGAACCATTTCAGCCCGTGCGCGACGTGGGCGATCTCGTCGTGATGGATCGATTCGAGAAGCCCGGCCGTGGCGGCGTCGCCGGCGTCCGCGAACGCGCGCCCGAAGGCGAGGGAATGGTCCAGGTTGGCCTGCTCGAACGTCAGCGGAAGCCCGGCGACGTAGTCCAGCGGAGACGGCATGGGCGCGAGAAGACGCCAGAGGTGGCCGCTGACGGGGAGTTGGCCGAACTCGACGCCGCACTCGGCCATGCGACGGATGTATTCGTTGGCGTGCCGTTGCTCGTCGCGAAGCGTCCGCAGCACCCCGTGGCGAAACGCGGCCGGGGCGGCCGGAAATCGCAGCAGCGCCATCGCCATCAATTCCACGGCCAGCAACTCATGGTTGGCGAAGTAGTGGAGCACCCGCCCGCGCCCCTCGTCCGTGTCGAGCCCACGTGTCCCCGGGAAGCCGGCGTCGCCGCCTCCCCCCCGTTGCGGCTTGAAGCGCAGCCCGGCCGGGCGCCCGGGTGTGTCGGGCGAGGCGACGGCAGGGCCGGGGCGGTCGTCGGTGAGGGGGCCCGGCGCGGCCAGCTTCTCCCCGAGCGACGTCCCGAAAACAATCCGTTCCGCGAACTCGCGCAGTTCCACGCCGCCCATTGAGGGGCGACGCGGCGACGTTGGGGAACGGAAAAAACAGGCCACCTTGCGCCGCCAGTTCACGGGACGGACTTTTTCGGCGGCCACCCTTGACGGTCATTTCGCGGGGTCGAGCGTGCAGGCCGTTCGCAAAACCCCGCCCACGTCCAACATGCAATTCCCGACCCATGGAAACGGCCTTCCCGCGCATCCGGCAGCACAGGAAACATTTCATCCCGACGACGGCCTTGGCTTCCGGACGGGCGGCAGGTGGCGAAATCGGAACCGGCGTGGCCGGCGTGTCGGGGGGGGTGGAGGTGACGGGTGGGAGTGGCGGATGGCAAGGGCGGCGGGATGGATGTTGGTGGCGGGCGCGGTGTTGAGGATCGGGGCGTGGGTTGCGGTGGCGAGCCGCGGGGATGGGTTGGGGCTCATCGGGGCGTGGCTCTTCGACGGGATGGCCGGGATGCTGGAGGGTGCGGCGGGCGTGATGGCGCTGGGCTCGAGGCCCCCGTGGCGGACGTTCGTGTTGCCCATGGCGTGCCTGTTCCTCATGGCCACCCTTCAAAAGTGGGGTGAACAGGCGGGATTCCTCCGCCCGGAACCCCTTGCAAGGCTCTTCACGAAATGGGCCGGTGGGGCAGGGGGGGCAGAATGGGCGATCACGCCATGGACCCGGCTGGGATGCGGGACGGCGTTGCTGGTTGCGTGGGTTGCGCATCGGGCCCGGCAAAACCGCCCGGGCGATGGCAGCCGGGCCATCCGGCGGGAAATGCAAAAGGCGTCCCGCGTGTCCGCGGCGGAAGGCAAGGCGGGGTCCATGCTCGGGGGATTGAGCGTGACCGTG
>CAIYFP010000379.1 GCA_903925515.1 uncultured Verrucomicrobiota bacterium | reverse complement strand
CTACTGGCAGTACTCCCCCAAGACCGACGACCCCGCCAAGATGCTCGCCGAGCTCCCGCCCGGCGGACCCTTCTCCGCCAACTTCAATTCCATTCCCGGCACCGACGGCAACGGCACCACCGACGTCGGCGCCTACACCGCCGCCGCAAGCTTCTACGGCACCTTCGACCAGTCCGGCCTTTCATGGGAATGGAACGAGCCCATGGACCCCGCCACCAAGCGCACCAGCCGTCGCGGCGGCTCCCAAGGCAACAACGTCGCCCGCATCGCGGCCGGCGCCATCGCCGACAACTCCATCACCAAGGGCGGCGCATCCGCCAACCAAAGCTTCCGCCTCGCCCTCCTCAACCCCTCCACAATCACCATCCCGGCCGTCCTGACGGTCTCCCGCGTCAACGCCACCACCCTCCGCGTCGCATGGACCGGCCCCGGCACGCTCCAGTCCGCCACCGACCTCAAGGGCACATGGTCCAACGTCCAAGGCGCCGCCAACAACCAGTTCGATGCCTCAATCGGCGCCGCCAGCCTCTACTTCCGCGTCGTCACGCCGTAATCAACCGCCACGTCCCATCCCGCAAGGACCGGGCCTCGGCCCGGTCCTTTTTGTTTCCCATGCCCTCGTCCGGCATTTCAAACGACTCCTCGACACAACGACGTCTCCCCCCCGAAATCACCTCCATGTCCCGCCCGCCATTCAGGCGCCCACGACGCCTGCGCCGCACGCAGGCCATCCGCGACATGGTCCAGGAGCTACAGCTTCAGGCCACGGATCTCGTCGCGCCCCTCTTCGTCCATGACGGCGACGCTCCGCCTGAGCCCGTTGCCTCGATGCCCCGCGTCCATCGACTCAGCCTCGATGCCCTCGTCACCGAGGCCCGGGAACTCTCCCGGCTCGGCATCCGCAGCTTGGCCATCTTCCCCGTCATGCCGTCCCGCCTCAAGGACCCCAACGGCTCCGAGGCGCTTGACCCCGACGCGCTTGTCCTGCGCGCTGTTCGTCGTCTCCGCACCGAGGTTCCCAGCCTTGTCCTCTTCACCGACATCGCCCTCGACCCCTACACCAGCCATGGACATGACGGCGTGCTGGATGCTTCCGGAACCGACGTGGACAACGACGCCACCGTCAAGATCCTCGCCAAGATGGCCGTGCTGCACGGCAAGGCTGGCGTCGATTTCGTCGCGCCCAGCGACATGATGGACGGGCGTGTCGGTGCCATTCGCGGCGCCCTCGACGACGCCGGCCTGATCCATACCGGCATCCTCGCCTACAGCGCCAAGTTCGCCTCCGCGTTTTACGGGCCGTTCCGTGATGCCGTCGGCAGCGCCATGGCGGCCGGGACCCGGTCGCTCGACAAGCGGACCTACCAACTCAATCCCGCCAACCGCCGCGAGGCCCTCGCCGACGCCCTCCTTGACGAGGCCGAGGGTGCCGATGCCCTCATGGTCAAGCCAGCCGGGCCCTACCTCGACGTCATCCTCTCCCTGCGCTCGGAGACGCGCCTGCCAATCGCCGCCTACCAGGTCAGCGGCGAGTACGCCCAAATCCATGCCGCCGCCCAAAACGGATGGCTGGACCTCAAGGCCACGCGCGACGAGTCCGTCCTCGCCATCAAGCGCGCGGGCGCGGACTGGATCTTCACCTACTTCGCCAAGGACATCGCCCGTGACCTCGCCGACGGCTCCTTCCCCGCCGCACACCGGAACCCCTGACCATGGACTCCCTCCACGCCCCGTGGCGCATCGACTACATCCTCGCGCCCAAGTCCCCGGCCCAACCCGGCAACCATTCCCTCTTCGCCGCCATCGCCGCCTCCAGCGACGACGTCGCCAACCATGTGGTCGCGCGCGGTCGAACCTGCTACGCCGTCCTCAACACGTACCCGTACAACGGCGGCCACCTCATGGTCGTGCCCTACCGGCAGGTGCCCGGCCTTGAGGGGCTTGCCGACGAGGAATTGCTGGAGCTCATGCGCATGGTGCGCGACTGCCAGGCCGCCCTTCATGACGTCATGAAGCCCCATGGCTTCAACGTGGGCATCAACCTTGGCGTCGTCGCCGGCGCCGGCATCGTCGAGCACCTCCATGTCCACGTCGTTCCCCGCTGGACCGGCGACGCCAACTTCATGCCCGTCATCGCCCAGACCAGCGTCGTTCCCGAGGCCCTGCACGACACCGCACGCAAGCTGCGCGACGCCCTTGCACGCATTCGCGGTTCCCGGGCCCCTCAGCCGTAGCCGGGACGATGCGGAGACTACGCCCACGGCACGGGTTACGACTTCGAGGTCCGCGCGCTCGTCGAGGCCATCCGGTCGGGCGTCCCATCGGCTCCCGTGACGCTTGATGACGCCGCGGCCACGCAGCGCCT
>CAIYFP010000378.1 GCA_903925515.1 uncultured Verrucomicrobiota bacterium | reverse complement strand
GGTGGCGGGCTCGAGCCGGAACAATTCACCCCCGCGCGCGGTGATCCATGCGGAGCCGTCGGGTGCGAAGGCCATGTCCATGGGCTCCTTGATGGCCGGGCCCACGAGGACGTCGCGGGTGAATCCATCGGGAAGCTTGACCTCGGCCCTCCCCATGGGGGCGGCGGCGACGACGAAAAGGGTCAGGATCCAGGCAATGCGTGACATGCAACGAGCGACGATGGAATGCGACGGCGCCGGGGGATGACAAGCGGCGGGTGAAGGAGGATGCCTGCGCGGCTGCACGTCACGGGCGTATTGTAGTCGCCAGTGGAGCGCATTGGATACGGTGAGATACCCCAGGCGGTGTGGACTGCGAAGCACCTCCTCCGGCATGTCGCCATGGACCATGGATTGGCGCGCCCTTTCAGGGCTTGGAGCGGTCATGGGCGGGCCAACCCGGGGCGTTGCCCCGGGCTGGCGTGTGCCGCGCCGTTGGCGCTCCCGGGTCGTGCAAGGCATCGCCTGATTGGGTCCAATGTTGTGTGCGTATTGCCTCCCCTTGCTGGAATGCACCGAAAACATCGAACAACCTCATGCCTCCATGATTCGCACCGCAAGATGCAGGAATGGCGTCGCATTTCACGCAGGGGACGTGGGGCCGAAATGGATTGAAGGTGGGCAGGCCGATGGCCACGAACAGGGGCCTCGTTCCTGGAATGGCCCATGGATGGCACCTGCTTGCTCGATCTGCTTTGCCACCATTGCCCTCCCAACGGAATCGTCCCGGCTTGGCAGGCGGTCCTAAAAATGGGGTTCGCCTCCATGGCATCGTGACACCTCTCACTCCGTTGCCTTTCGGGCGTTGCCGCGAGCGGGAAGCATCGCGTCGAGGGGGTGTTTCTGGCCCGGCTTCAGATGCCGCCGTCCTGCGCCACGCAGACGACGGGCCAGCACGGCGGGGTCCGGTACGATTCGGCAGCGAAACGCATCCTCCGCCTCGCCGAAGACCCACTCGATGCGCGAGCCGGGTCGCAGGGCGAAACGCGCCACGATGGCGGCAGGCACGGTGATCTGGTTCTTGCCGGTGACCGTCGTTGTCATGGTGGCTGGAAGTATCAAGGGGCATCCATGTTTTCAAGGGAACCGTTTGCGCCCTTGATACTCGGGTCCGTCCGTCGGTCAGACCTTCGTGCGCCCATTCCTTCTGACTCGTTCCGGCCAAGGCGAAGCGAGGCGACGAACGCCCCTCCGAAAGCCGGATGCTACAAAACCGGCTGTCACCTTCAGCCCATCAATCCCCGAACCAGCTCGCCGTGGACGTCGGTGAGACGGTAGTCGCGGCCCTGGAAGCGGAAGGTGAGGCGTTCGTGGTCGATGCCGAGGAGGTGGAGGAGGGTGGCGTGCAGGTCGAGGGGGGCAAAGGGGTCACATCCGAGGCTTTGATATTCAGGTCCGAAGCGAGATCGAAAGCCGAAGCTCATGGGTACCGAGTGGCCTTGGCACTCGGGAACCATGGGGTTCGGCAAATGCGTGCGGCGTCCCTCCGCAATGGGGGATGCCGACGCCGCATTTGGAACGAGGTCGCAAGTCGTCCTGACACGTTGCCGCCTCCGAAAGCTCGTGTCGTGTCTCGCCAATCGCTGGTGTTTCGCCGCGAGGGATTTTCGTGTCCAACGAGGCGCGAGTGCCGGGCAGACCCGCAGAGGTCTGCGAGGAGCGAGCCACGACGCGGGACGCGAAAAGAGCCGCGGCCCTTCGGGTTGCTCCAGGAATGCCCCGGGGCTTCGGGTTGGTTGCGAAAGTCGGGCTAGGCCCGCGCTACGCCACGGTGACGACGGCGTAGTTGCGCCGGCCCTTCCGCAGGAGCAGGTGCTTCCCGAAGAGGACGTCGGACGCGGTGACGCGCCGGCCGACCTCGGTCAGGCGGACGTTGTTGAGGTAGAGTCCGCCGCCCTCGAGGTCCTTGCGGGCCTGGCCCTTGCTGGGGACAAGGCCCGCGTGCACGAACAGGTCCAGCACCGGCACCCCCGTGTCGCCGAGGGATAACGGCGCCAACGGCACGGTGGGAACCTCGCCCACGATCTCCGCGAACGTGGACTCGCCCACGCCCTCCAGCCCGCCGCCGAACAGGATCTCCGACGCGCGCTGCGCCTCGGTGGTCGCGGCGGGCCCGTGGACGAGGTCCGTGACGGCCTTCGCGAGCGCCCTGTGGGCCTCGCGCCCGGCCGGGTTGGCCGCATGGGCGGCCTCCAGCGCCGTCACCTCGTCGCGGCCGAGGAACGTGAAGTACTTGAGGTAACGCACGACGTCGCGGTCGTCCGCCTGGACCCAGAACTGGTAGAAGCGGTACACGCTCGTCTTGCGGGCATCGAGCCACACGGTGCCCGACTCGGTCTTGCCGAACTTGGTGCCGTCGGCCTTCGTGATGAGGGGAAGGGTGAGGCCGAAGGCGTGGCGGCCGAGCTTCTTGCGGACGAGCTCGATGCCGGCCGTGATGTTGCCCCATTGGTCGCTTCCGCCGATCTGGAGCGTGCAGCCATGCGCGGCGCACAGGTGGTAGAAGTCGAAGGCTTGCAGCAGCATGTAGCTGAACTCCGTGTAGCTGATGCCCACGTCGCGGTCCTCCATGCGCGCCCGCACCGACTCCTTCGCCACCATCTGGTTGACCGTGAAGTGCTTCCCCACGTCCCGGAGGAAGTCGAGGTAGCGGACCGGCGCGGTCCAGTCCGCGTTGTCCACCAGCAACGCCGCGTTGTCCCGGGCCCCGAAGTCCAGCAGTCGCGCGAGCTGCGGCCGGACGGCAGCGACGTTCTGCTCGATGCGTTCCATGGTGAGGAGCACGCGTTCGTTCGACTTGCCGCTGGGATCGCCGATCGAGCCCGTCGCGCCGCCCGCCACGGCGATGGGCCGGTGCCCGGCCTCCTGGAAGCGCCGCAGCGCCAGCAACGGCACGAGGCTGCCCACGTGCAGGCTGTCCGCCGTCGGGTCAAACCCGCAGTACAACGTCACCGCGCCCGCCGCCAGTTGCGCGGCCAAGCCCTCCTTGTCCGTGCAGTCCGACATCAGCCCGCGCCACTCCAGTTCCTCGAGGATGTTCACGCCCATCGCCCGGGCAGCGTATCCCGGGCCGGGCGCGGGCGTCGAACCCGGAACCGACGGCGTCCCGGGCGCGTAACCTTCCCGGAAGGTTGGGAAGCGAGGTTGCCAGCCGAGCTCGTCGCGCAGGCGACGATTGGACACCCGCTTGTTGGTGCGGGCACGAATGGACGAGGACGCGCCGTGGAAGGGGCGCGGAGTTGCGTCCTGGCGTGGCGGGACCGGCAATCCGCGCGACGCCGCCAGCCAAGCGAGGAGGTCGCGTTGCTGGACGGGCTCGTTGTCCGTGACGTTGTAGATCCGGCCGGGCACGCCGCGCGTCATCGCCACGAGGACCGCCCCGGCGACGTCATCGCGATGGATCATGTTGAGCCAACGCGGGCCGTCGCCATCGATGCGGGCCTCGCCCGAGAGCGCCTGGGCGAGCATCCGGCCGCGGCCCGGGCCGTAGATGCCGGACGCACGGAGCAACACGACGGGCAGCCCATGGCGACGCCATGCGTCCAGCCATGCCTGTTCGGCCGCGACCAAGACCCTTGCTGCCTCGCCCGTGGGGTTGGCGGGCGAGTCCTCGTCCACCCACGAGCCGTCCACATGGGGATAGACGCTCGTGCTGCCAAGGTGCACCACGCGGCACGGGGGTGAGTGGCGAAGATGGGCCGCAAGGTTCGTGGAACCATCGAGATACGCGCGTCGGTAGCCCTCGATGCCGCCGCCCGACGAGGACACGGCGTTGACGACGACGTCCCAACGGCGCGGCCATGTCGCCACGGAGGCGGCGTCGGAGACGTCGCCCGGGAGGGGCTGGATGCCGGCCGTCGCCAGCGACGCCAGGCCCTGCGTGGAACGGCGCACGCCGTGGACCTCGTGCCCGTCCGCGATGCAGGCCCGGGCGACCTCCATCCCCACATAGCCGCAGCCCACGATCAGGACGCGCATGGGATGAACGAGGGCCGGGGTGACGAGGGCGGACGCCCCGTGGCTTCCAGTTCGAGCAGCCATTGCTTGCGCCAGACGCCCGCGCTGAACCCGCCCATGTCGCCGTTGGCGAACACCACGCGATGGCACGGGACGACGATGGCGACGCGGTTCCGGCCGTTGGCGCCGCCGGCCGCGCGGGACCCGCCTGGACAACCCGCCCGAGCAGCCACCCATGCGTAGGAACGGGTCAAGCCGAACGGGATTTGCCGGAGAACATGCCAGACGCGCCTCTCGAAGTCGGTGCCGGGCAACAGAAGGGGCAGGTCGAACGCGCGCCGTCTCCCGGCGAAGTACTCCTCCAGCTGTCCTCGGACCCGGTCCATCAGGGGATGCCCTGCCTCCGTCACGGCCCGGCCGGACGCCTTGGAAAGCGCGGCGTGGTCCGCGCCATGGCCGGCGGCGTCCGTGAAGCGCAGAAGGCACAAGCCCTCGTCCGCGACCCTGATCCGGACCGGGCCGAGCGGGGTGGGCAGGGTGGCCTCGTGGAGGAGGGCGGCGGGGTGGGGGTTCATTCGTCGTGGCCGGGCCCGCGCCGGGCTTGCTTGCGGGCGGACCGGTGGGCCTTGCTGCGGAGGATGGACCGCTGGACGCCGCGGGGACGCGGGCGATTGCGGCGTCGTTCGAGCTCCGCCGCCGAGCGCCGGGCCTCGGCCTCCTTGCGCCGGTTCTCGTCGATGCGCTGGAGGAGGAGACGGCGCGCGAGGACGCGGTTCTCGCCTTGATGACGCGAGGTGCTGCATTCGACGCGGGTCCCGGTGGGCTTGTGGACGAGGACGACGCAGGTGGAGACCTTGTTGACGTTCTGTCCGCCGGGGCCGGACGAGCGCTTGAAGGATTCCTCGATGTCCTCCTCGCGGACGCCGAGCCGAGCCATCAGGCGGCCCATGTCGTCGGACGGGGCTGGGTTGACCTTGGAATCGCTCATGATGCAGGGGCCGCGCTCGCGGCCGTGGGGGAGGTTATGGGGACGGCGAAGGGAAGTCCAAGGCGGGGTGCCGGGCCATGGGAATGGGTGGACATCGGCCGGGGGGCGGTGCACACGATGCGGACCATGAGCGAAGGCCCCCACGACGTCCCGATGCTTGCGCACGAGTTCGGCCACAAGACCTACGTGATCCGGCAGAAAGTCCTCTCCTTGGTCTCCCTGAAGTTCCACGTCCTCGACCCGGCGGGAGGCCTTGCGTTCTACGCCTTGAAGAAGGCGTTCAAGCTCAAGGAGGACCTCCGCGTCTATGCGGACGAGTCCATGCAACGCGAGATGCTCGTGATCAAGGCACGGAACATCATCGACTTCGCGGCGACCTATGACGTCTTCGACCCGAACCATGGCGGGCAACTCGTCGGCAGCCTGCGGCGCAAGGGGCTCAAGTCCTTCGTCATCGACGAATGGCTGTTCCTCGACGCGACGGGGCAGCAGATCGGGACCATCAAGGAGGACAGCGTGTGGCTGGCCTTGCTGCGACGGCTCATCGCGGGCTGGTTGTTGCCCCAGACATACCGGGGCGAGGTAGGCGGGGCGCCCGTCTGCGAGTTCAGGCGCAACTTCAACCCCTTCGTGAGCAAGGTGACCCTCGACTTCAGCCTCGACGCCGAGGGCTGGCTGGACCGGCGCATGGGGATCGCGGCCGCCCTTCTCCTCGTCGGCATCGAGGGCAAGCAGGACTCGTGACCCATGCCGATGCACGAGGAGGCGATGCGACACCTTGCCCGGCGCGACCGGGTGATGGCGGGGTTGATCCGGAAGGCCGGGCCTTGCGGCCTGAAGCCGGAGCCGAGGCGGACCCCGTTCCAGTCCTTGGTGCATGCCGTCGCGCACCAGCAACTCAACGGGACGGCGGCCGCGACGATCCTTGGGCGCTTCAAGGCGCTGTTCCCGGGCCGCCGCTTCCCGCGTCCGGAGGACATCGAGGCCGTGGGCGACGACGCGCTCCGGGGCGTGGGGTTGTCGCGGGCCAAGGTGGCCGCCATCCGGGACATCGCCGCGAAGGTTCGCTCGGGCGAAATCCCGGGGACCATGGCGATCCGGAGGCTGACGGACGACGAGGTGGTGGAGCGATTGACGGCGGCGCGTGGCGTGGGGCGTTGGACGGCGGAGATGCTGCTCATGTTCCAGCTCGGCCGTCCGGACGTCCTGCCGTCGGACGACTTCGGCGTGCGCAGCGGGTTTCGCATCGCCTATGGCCGCGAGGAGATGCCGCGCCCGAGGGAATTGCTGGAGTTCGGGGAACGGTGGCGTCCGCACCGGACGGTGGCCGCATGGTACCTGTGGCGGGCGGTGGACCTTGACCGTGCCGCCCGTGCGAAGGCGCGATGAGGGCGGGTGTGGCAAGCCGGGGCGGCCATGCCGACTGAATCGCCACGGCTAGGACCTGCGGACGAAAATGTCCTCGCCCTTGAGCCCGGTGATGCGTTCGACGCCCTTGAGGAGGCGCATGAGCGCATAGACCATCATCGCCATCATGGGCACGAAGATCACCGGCCAGCTCATCCAGTTCATCCGCCCAAGCTGCTTGTTGAAGTCGTCCGTTCCCGGCGTGGCGGTGAGCATCCAGCGAGCAAGGCCGAAGTTGAGTGCGGAGCTAAGGAGAAAGGAGCCCGCGAGGAGCCAGCTTGAGGAAGCCAGCAGCGCGTCGAAGGCGGGCCTTGTGGCGCGCGCGGCGAGCTCGGACTCGATGCGGCCGACGTCGAGCACCTGGTCGTTGTAGAGAAGGGTGCGAACGAGGGGTTGCTTGGTGCGCAGCGAGAGCGGGATGGCAACCGCAAGGAGCCCGGGGATGGCGGCCTCTTTCACCGCGAACCAAAAGGCCTCGGTCTTGAGCAGCCCCAGCACGCCCGTGAGCAACACCGAGCACAAGCCCAGCACGGACAACGCGTTCCACACGCGGCGGCGGATGAAGTCGTAGATGCCATATCCCAAGGGCACGGACAACGCGATCACGAGCCCAGCCACCGGCCCCAGCCGGTCCGGCTTGCTCAGCTTGTCCAATAGCAAGCCCGGCAACACCACGTTGCATGCAAGGTTCACCAGCATGTTCTCGCGTCGGCCCGAAGTTCCCGTCGTCGTGCTCATTCGATCAGCCCGCCCAGCGTCATGGTCATGGGTCCCGTTTTGAAGTTCCAAATCCGCCCCGGATCAACCCGCCGTGCGCGTCGCGGCCAGAAGCTCGTCCATGCGCTTGGGCGAAACCGGCCGCGATGTCCCCAGCTCCTGCGCAAACACCGACACCCGGAACTCCTCCAACGCCATCCGGAACTCTTCCGCCAACGCCCGTCCCTCCGGCGTGGAAGGCGGCGCGGCGGCAAGCCGTGCCGCAGCCGCGGCATAGGGCGCCATGATGCGGGCCCGCTCGGCGTCCTTGGACGGGTTCAGCGCGGCGCGTTCCGCCCGGACCGCGAGCGCCCGGAGGTAACGCGGCAAGTGCGGCATGAGGGCCGGAGGCACCCGTTCGGGGAACCTCGGCGGAAGCAGGGCGATCAACTCGGCAGCAAGCCCGGATGAAGGTGCGGTCGGCGGCGCGGCCGGGGCGGGTGAAGGCTTCGCGATCGCGCCGAGCTGGCTGAGGTCGTTCAGGACCACGCGCTTCGCAGGCTGGCTCTTGGGTCCCTGCGCGGCGGCCGTGGATTGCCCCATGCCGATCTTCTGCGCGGCCTCGCGTCGCCTTTCCAGCACGTCGCCCACATGGGCAATCCATGGCGGCACCACGCCCCGAAGCCCGGTGCGAACGACCTCGACGGCGGCGTCGAAGGCGGCCTTGGTGAGCGGGCTGGGCGCGTCGGCCGGAAGCACCGAACGCCGCAGCCATCTGGCGCTCGACTCCGCCAGTTCCTCCCATGGCCCGAGCGGCGCGTACATCAACGCGTGCTTGGACAACCCGCGAAGGTCCTTCTCCATCCACGCAAAGTCCTTCTGCAACGCCCCCTCGATCAGCCGATGCAGCCCGGCGCGGCTCGACTCCCGTGCCGCCGCCTCGGCCCGGAACAATCGGACCGACACGCCGCCCTCCTCCACGGCCAGACCGGGCCATGCGACGACCGGCAGGCCGCCCACGTTGCCCACGGGGATGGACTTCGGAAGGTCCCCGAAGCTCCAGCCCGAGAGCCCGAAGCGTTCCCACCGACGCGCGGCCTCGGCCCATTCGCGCGACGACTCGGCCGGACGCGCCGGGGCTTGCTTGAACTGTTCCTTCAACGTTCCCACCTCGCGTCCTGAGGCGACCACCTTGCCGCCCGGGCCGAGCACCTCGACGCGTGGCCGCAGGTGGGCCGGGATCGCGGACGACGGCCAGCTCTCCGGGCGCACCTCGACCTTGTACTGGCGTCGCAGGAACGCCGCGAGGTCGTGCAGCAACGAATGCCCCGTGGGCCGCAGCTCGCGCACGATCTCCTCCACCTTCGGCGGGAAGGGCATCAGGTCGCGGCGCAACGCCTTCGGGAGCGCCCGCAGCAGCTCCAGCGCCAGCTCGGCCCGCAGCCCCGGCACCGCCCATTCCACCTCCGCCGGCGCGACGCTTCGCACGAGGTCCATGTCGAGCCGGACCGTGGCTCCATCGTGATCCTCGCCCGGCGCATACGCATAGCGCACGGCCGAGGCCTGCCCGGACAACGCCACGGCGTCGGGGAACGCCTCCGCGTCATACGAGAGGTCCGCGCCGCCCGTCAGGTCCTCCTCCGTGGCGAACAGGAACCGGGGGTTCCGCGACTCGCGAACGGCACGGTCCAGTTCGTCGAGCGACGACACCCCCTTCAAATGCCGCGCGTAGAACGAGGCGAGCCGCTCGTCCACGTCGCCCAGCGCGGTCCGGCGCACGCGGGTGCGCCATGCGTCGATGCGCTCCCGCAGGGCGCGGTTGTGGGCGAGGAAGGGATGCCGGTCCGGGGGACGCGCCGGGGCGTCGGTGGCGGCCCGCACCTGCCGACGCAGGCGCGCCTGGTCGTTGCCGCGCATGTCGTCGTCGGCATCGTCCTCCGCCGTGGGCACAAGGGCGTCATCGACCATGGCCGCACGGATGAAGATGTCGGTGGCGGCGGCGGGGTCGATGTTGCCGAAGGCGACGTGGCGGGAGCGCACCTCAAGGCCATGGAAGGTGGTGAGTTCTTCGGCAAGGACACGTCCGGCGCGGACGTTCCAATGCGGGTGGCGATGGGTGACGCGGCAGAGGTGGGGAGCCAAGGCGACGATCCAGAGGGGGTCGATGCCGGCGACGGTTCGGGCAAACAACTGGGACGTCTCGACGATCTCGCCGGCGACGATCCACTCGGGCTGGCGGGAACGTTCGGGCCGGGGCTTCTCCGGTTGCGCGTCGCGCCCGGCATGCGGCCTGCGCTGCGGCTTCTCGCCCTTGTCATGGAGGTTGGAGCCGGGAAAGAGGGCGAGGAGGCGGTTGCCGGGGGCGCGGTAGGCGTTGCGTTCCTCGCGCCGGGCGACATGGCCGAGGAGGCCGGAGAGGATGGACCGATGGATGGCCTCGTACTCGGCGGAGCTGTCGGAAAGGTGGATGGCCTCGATGTCCGCAAGGGCGCTGGTGAGCTGGGCGTGCAGGTCCTGCCAC
Source organism: uncultured Verrucomicrobiota bacterium (assembly GCA_903925515.1). Lineage (GTDB taxonomy): Bacteria > Verrucomicrobiota > Verrucomicrobiia > Limisphaerales > UBA9464 > UBA6176. Next base: position 3,044 of record CAIYFP010000378.1, on the reverse strand, counting down.
TCGCGCATGCGGGTGTAGGAAAGGAAGGCGGACTTGCAGAACCGGCGGCGCTGGTTCTGCGTTCGGAGCACCTCCCATTCGCCATGCACGGCGTCCCAGAGACGGAGGAGCGACAGGAAGTCCGAGCGCGGGTCCGCATGGCGCCTGTGGGCGGCGTCGGAGGCCTCGCGCTGGTCGAGGGGTCGCTCGCGGGGGTCCTGGATGCTGAGGCCGGAGGCGATGATGAGGAGCTCGCGGGCGGCGTGCTCCTGCTGCGCCTGGAGCAGCATGCGGCCGAGGGTGGGGTCGATGGGCAGGCGGGCGAGGTCGCGGCCGAGCGGCGTGAGCTCGCGTTGGTCGTCGAGGGCGCCGAGTTCCTGGAGGAGCTGGTAGCCTCCGGAGAGGGCGGCGGGCGAGGGCGGGTCGATGAACGGGAACGTCTCGATCTCGCCGAGGCGCGACGCCTTCATGCGCAGGATGACCTCGGCGAGGTTGGCCCGCTGGATCTCGGGCTGGGTGTGGCGCGGTCGGGCATTGAAGTCCTCCTCGCTGTAGAGGCGGATGCACGTGCCCTCGGCGACGCGCCCGGCGCGGCCCTTCCGTTGGTTGGCGCTGCTTTGGGACACGGGCTCCACGGGCAGGCGCCGCGTGCGGGTGCGGGCGTTGTACCGGCTGACGCGCGCAAGGCCGGCGTCGATGACGTGGCGGATGCCGGGGATGGTGAGGGACGTCTCGGCGATGTTGGTCGCGACGACAACCTTCCTGCGGCCGGTGTCGGCGAAGACCTGCTGCTGGTCGCCCGAGCTGAGGCGGCCGTAGAGCGGGACCACGTCCACGTCGCGGCCGAGCTTGCCGCCGAGGCGGTCGGATGCCTCGCGGATGTCGCGCTCGCCGGGCAGGAACACGAGCACGTCGCCCCATGAGGAACCCATGATCGCGCGCCCGGCCTCGTTCACGGCGGCGTCGATGAACGTGTACTCGCCGCGTTCCTCCGAGTCGGCGTCGAGCGGGCGGTACTCGACCTCGACCGGGTACATCCGACCGGACACCTCGATGACGGGGGCGTTGTTGAAGGCGCGGGAGAAGGTGGCGGTGTCGATGGTGGCGGACGTGACAAGGACCTTGAGGTCGGGCCGTTGCGCAAGGAGTTGCTTCAGGTAGCCGAGGAGGAAGTCGATGTTGAGGGAACGCTCGTGGGCCTCGTCGAGGATGATGGCGTCGTACTCGGACAACAGCGGGTCCCCCTGGACCTCGGCGAGGAGCATGCCGTCCGTCATCAGCTTGATGTACGTGTCGTCGCCCGATCGGTCGTCGAACCGGATCTTGCAGCCAACCTCGCGTCCCCATGAGACGCCCAGTTCCTCGGCGATGCGGCGGGAGATGGAGGTGGCGGCGACGCGCCGGGGCTGGGTGCAGCCGATCTTGGCGGCGATGCCCAGCCCGGCCTCAAGGCACATCTTGGGGATCTGCGTGGTCTTGCCGGAGCCGGTCTCGCCCGCGATCACGACCACGGGATGGGCGCGGATGGCGGCGACGATGTCGTCCTTGCGGGCGGTGATGGGGAGGTCTGCGGGGTAGGTGGGCCGGGGGACATGGGCGGCGCGTACTTCGCGTAGCTCGACGGAGGCGCGGGCGTCGGCCAGCAGGCGGTCAAGGATGGCGTCGTGCCGCGCCGCATGGAGACGGTCGCGCAGGAGCCGGACAAGGCGCGACCCGATGCGGACCCAGTCCCAAAGCAGGCAGCGAGGGAGGAGACCCCGGAGTTCATGCACGCGCGCGTCGTTCATCGAGCGGGCCCATGCTGGCATGAAGCGGCCATGGGCGCGACATGGGAGCCTGCGGGATCCCGGCCGCCCGCCTTCGCGAGGGGCGAGCCGGGCATGGTGCCGTGCGCGGGCTGGCAGGCGGGCCGGGCATGGGGGTAGGCTGATGTCATTGAACGCGAGCGCCCCCAGCGTGTTGTTGCTCATTCCCGCCTACAACGAGGAGGGAAGGATCGGCCCCGTGCTGGAGTCGTACCCCGAACATTTTGTGCGGCACTACCCGGGGCGGTTCCAGTTGGTGGTGGTGCTGAACGGTTGCCGCGACGACACGGTGGGGGTCGTGCGGGCGGCCGAGCGGCGTTACGTCTGCATCTCGCACCTCGACTTCCCTGCGCCCATCGGCAAGGGCGGCGCCTTGATCGAGGGCCTCAAGCTCGCCCCGTTGGCAGACCTTGTTGGATACGTGGACGCGGACGGCGCCACGCCGCCGGAGGCGTTCATGGACCTGGTGCTGCGGTGCGGCCGCGGCGAGGCCGACGTGGTGATCGGCTCGCGGTGGATGGAGGGATCCCGGGTGAACGTGGCGCAGACGAAGGACCGGCGGACGGCAAGCCGGCTGTTCCATGCGTTCGTCGAGGGCTTCTTCCGAATGGGCATCCGCGACACCCAATGCGGCGCGAAGGTCATGCGGCGGGAGGCGGTGGAACGGGTGCAGCCTTTCCTGCGCCTCGCCGACCTTGCCTTCGACGTGAACCTCCTCTTCTCCCTCAAGCGCGCGGGCTTCAGCGTGAAGGAGGTGCCCACGACATGGACCGACCAGAGCGGGTCGAAGGTGGCCTTCAACATCCGGACGTCGCTCAACATGCTTTTGTCTTTGGTCCGGCTGCGGCTCCTGTACTCGCCATTCTACGCATGGCTGAAGCCGTTGCGTCCGTTGGAGGCGTGGTTGTATCAGAAGCTCAACGCGCCCCCTCCTCGCTCCGAGGAGCAAGCCAGCCACAGCGAGCCCGCCCGGCCCACCCGTGACGAAGGCGGTTCGGGCTGAACCCATGGAACGGGGTATCCGTCCCCGGCCGCCGCGGCGCGTGGGTAGGGCATGAAGCGTGCGCCCGGGGACGGGCGCGGCCCCAGGCCATGGAGCGTGCGACTCCCCATGGGAACGCGGCCGTCCCAGGCCGCCGCGGCGCGTGGGTAGGGCTTGAAGCGTGCGCCCGGGGACGGGCGCGGCCCCAGGCCGTGGAGCGTGCGACTCCCCATGGGAACGCGGCCGTCCCAGGCCGCCGCGGCGCGTGGGTAGGGCAT
>CAIYFP010000377.1 GCA_903925515.1 uncultured Verrucomicrobiota bacterium | reverse complement strand
GGGAGGCGGGAGGCGGGAGGTGGGAGGGGGGGGCGGGGCAAGCAATGGCGGGGCGGGGTTGGGCAATGCAGTGCCAGCAACGGACGGTTGCAAACGGGGAACGTCGTGTCCGCAAGAGCGCGGCATGCAGGCAATCGCATCCAGCACGTTGGAATGGACGGGGACGCCCGCGGCGGGCGTCGCGTGTTTCCATTGCGGCACGGCCTGTGGCGCGGGCCGTGCGGATGGGGGCGGCAAGACCTTCTGCTGCCATGGGTGCAAGGCGGTGTTCGAGTTGCTGGGCGAGGCCGGGTTGTCTCGTTACTACGAGTTGGGCGACGGCATCCGCGCCCGGGCGACGGCGGAGGTTTCGTTCGAGACGTATGCCTACCTTGATGCCCCGGCGGTCCGGGCGCGGTTGGTGGACTTTGACGACGGCAAGCAGGCCCGGGCGACCTTTCGCGTGCCGGAGATTCATTGCGTGGCCTGCGTGTGGCTTCTGGAGAACCTGTTTCGGCTTCGGCCGGGGATTGGGCGGTGCACGGTGCATTTCCCGCGCAAGCAGGCGGTCGTGCAGTTCGACCCGGGCGTCGTGCGGTTGTCCGAGGTCGCCGCGCTGTTGGCTTCCGTGGGGTATCCACCCGAGCTGCGGTTGTCGGACATGGACAAGCGGCCGTCCGATCCCGTGCTGAGGCGGATGTGGCTGCAGACGGGGGTGGCCGGGTTTGCGTTTGGCAACACGATGTTGTTCAGCATCGCGTTGTACCTTGGGCTCGACGCCTTCAGTGGCCCGGCCTTTGCCCGGATGTTCGGCTGGCTCAGCATGGCGTTGTCGGTCCCGGTGGTGCTCTTCAGCGCGCGGGACTACTGGAAGGCAACGTGGCATGCGCTCGGGCAACGCGCGGTCACGCTCGATGTTCCGATCGCGATGGGGATCGTCGCCATCTGGTTCCAGAGCGCATGGGAAGTGGCTGCCGGCCGCGGGCACGGATACTTCGACAGCCTCGCCGGGCTCCTGTTTTTCCTGAACATCGGGCGGGTCTTCCAGCGGAAGACCTTTGACCGGCTGTCGTTTGACCGGGACTACCGTTCTTTTTTTCCGCTGGCGGTGACGCGGCGACGGGGCGGCGCGGACGAGAGGGTGGCCTTGTCGGAGGTGGCGGTGGGTGACCGCTTGGTCGTCCGCCATGGGGAGCTGGTCCCGGCGGACTCGCGGCTTGTCGAGGGGCCCGCGTTGATGGACTACGGCTTCGTGACGGGGGAGGCCGAGCCGGTGGCGAGGACGGCGGGTGACGTGCTGCATGCGGGCGGGCGTCAACTGGGCGGGCAGATCGAGGTCGAGACGATCAAGGCGGTAAGCCAAGGCTACCTCACGGACCTCTGGAACCAAGACGTCTTCCAGAAGCAACGCGACGACACGTTTGGGACATGGACCAACCGATTTGGGCGGCGTTTCACGTGGATCGTCCTCGTCGTCGCCCTTGCTTCCGCGGCCGCATGGGCACCCTTCGATCCTGCGCGCGGGGTCAAGGCCTTCATATCGGTCCTCATCGTGGCCTGTCCCTGTGCCCTTGCCTTGGCCGCGCCGTTCGCGCTGGGCACCGCCGTCCGGATCCTCGCCGGCAACCGCGTCTTCCTGCGCAACCCCGAGGTTATCGAGGCCCTTGCTCGCATCGACACGGTCGTGTTCGACAAGACGGGGACGTTGACGTCGGCGGAGGCAGGCGAGCTGGAATGGCATGGCCCGTTGCTGGCACCGGCCCATGTGGCGGCGATCCGGGCGGTTGCCGCGCAGTCCACCCATCCGTTGTCGCGGCGCATCGTGGCGGGTCTTGGGCAGGATGGGCCGGCCATGGGCGTGGAAGGCTTCGAGGAGGCCGAGGGCTGCGGTGTCCGGGGGCTCGTGGACGGTGTCGAATGGCGGATGGGCTCGGCGGCATGGCTGGCGCGGGACGGCGTCGAGGTGCCTTCGTCGTCTCGCCCGGGCAGCCGGGTGGTGGTCGTGGCGGGCGGCGCGTATGCGGGGGAGTTCACGGCAGGGGGATGTCTTCGTGAGGCGGCGCCGCGCCTGTTGGCGAACCTGAGGCGCGCGGGCTACGGGCTGGGATTGCTGAGCGGGGACAACGACCGCGAGCGTGCGCGGCTGGAGCCGTTGTTCGGGCCGGGGGACGACCTGAGGTTTGGGCAGGCGGCGATGGACAAGCTTGGGGTGGTGCGTTCGTTGCAGGAGGCCGGCCGGTCCGTGCTGATGGCAGGCGACGGGTTGAACGATGCCGGGGCGATGCGGCAGGCGGACGTTGGCGTGGCGGTGGTGGAGGACATCGCCGCGTTTTCGCCGGCGAGCGACGTGATCCTGCCGGGCGGGGAGCTTGGGCGGCTGGCATCGGTGCTGGCCTATGCGCGGCGGGTCGCGGGGGTGGTCCGCGCGAGCTTTGCGGTTTCCAGTGCTTACAACGTGGTGGGGCTGGCGATTGCGGCGGCAGGATGGTTGTCGCCCGTGGTGTGCGCGGTCCTGATGCCGCTGAGCTCGGTGACCGTGGTCCTTGTGGCGTGCGGCCTTGCTGCCCGGGCGGCCCGGCTCGAGCAACTCGGCCGTCCGCCGTTCCCCTGCGCCCCGAACCCCGGACCTGCGATCCCATGAGCGTCATCCTGCTCCTCATACCATTGAGCCTCGTGATGGCGGGCCTGTTCCTCGGTGCGTTCGTGTGGGCGGTGCGGGAGGGGCAGTATGAGGACACCTGCACGCCGTCGATGCGGGTGTTGGCGGACGACGCGGCCGAGGGGCCGGCGCGGGAGGATTTCAGGAATGAACAAGGGACAAGCCGATGAGAATTGAGACGTTCAAGTACGACAACCGGGTGGTGCGGGCCTTCGCGATCGCGACGGTGATCTGGGCCATCGTGGGCATGAGCGCGGGGTTGCTGGCGGCGGTGCAGCTCTTCCTCCCCAACGCAAATCTATCCATGCCGTACACGACGTTCGGGCGCCTGCGTCCGCTGCACACCAACGCGGTGATCTTCGCGTTCGTGGGCAACGCGATGTTCATGGGCATCTACTACTCGCTGCAGCGGCTGTGCAAGGCGCGCATGTTCAGCGACGCGCTGAGCTGGCTCAACTTCTGGGGCTGGAACGCGATCATCGTGGCGGCGGCGGTGACGCTGCCTCTGGGGCTGACGACCAGCAAGGAGTACGCGGAGCTGGAGTGGCCGATCGACGTGGCCATCGCGGTCGTTTGGGTGGCGTTCTCGATCAACCTGTTCGGAACCATCGCCACGCGCCGCGAGAAGCATCTGTACGTGGCCATCTGGTTTTATATCTCCACGGCCGTGACGGTGGCGGTGCTGCACATCGTGAACTCCCTCGCCATCCCAGCCGGGTGGTTCAAGAGCTACTCCCTGTACGCCGGCGTGCAGGACGCCCTCGTGCAATGGTGGTACGGCCACAACGCCGTGGCGTTCTTCCTCACCACCCCGTTTCTCGGCCTGATGTACTACTTCCTGCCCAAGGCGGCCGACCGTCCGGTGTTCTCGTACCGGCTCTCGATCATTCACTTCTGGGCGTTGATCTTCCTCTACATCTGGGCGGGGCCGCATCACCTGCTGTACAGCGCGCTGCCGGACTGGGCGCAGTCGTTGGGCATGGTGTTCTCGGTGATGCTCGTGGCGCCCTCGTGGGGCGGCATGTTGAACGGCCTGCTCACCCTTCGGGGCGCATGGAGCAAGCTGCGCGACGAGCCCATGCTCAAGTTCATGGTCGTGGCGCTCACCGCGTACGGCATGTCCACGCTGGAAGGCCCCATGCTCTCCATCAAGAGCGTCAACTCCCTCTCGCACTACACGGACTGGACCATCGCCCATGTTCACACCGGGGCGCTCGGCTGGAACGGCTTCATGGCCTTCTCGATGCTCTACTGGCTTTTCCCGCGCCTCTACAACACGCGGCTTCACTCCCTCAGGCTCGCGAACTGGCACTTCTGGGTCGGCGTGCTCGGCATGATGTTCTACGCCGTGCCCATGTACTGGTCGGGCATTACGCAGGGCCTCATGTGGAAGCAGTTCACGGCCGACGGCTTCCTCCAGTACCCCAACTTCCTCGAGACGGTCCTCCAGCTCGTGCCGATGTACCAACTGCGTGCCATCGGCGGCTCGCTCTACATCGCCGGCGTGATCATCGGGGCCTACAACCTCTACAAGACCGCCAAGTCCGGGCAGTTCGTCCCCGATGTCGAGGCCCAGGCGCCCGCGCTCACGTCGGATGTCGTCGCCGCCCACCCCGCCGCCACCGGCCATCGTTGGCTCGAGTCCAAGGGCTTCCTTTTCACCGTCCTCTCCGCCGTCGCGATCCTCGTGGGCGGCGCGGTCGAGATCGTGCCCATGTACCTCATCAAGTCGAACGTCCCCACCATCTCGTCCGTGAAGCCCTACACGCCGCTCGAGGTGCTCGGGCGCGACCTCTACATCCGCGAGGGATGCGTGGGCTGCCACTCGCAGATGATCCGACCCTTCCGCTCCGAGACCGAGCGCTACGGGGAATACTCCAAGGCCGGGGAGTTCGTCTTCGATCACCCCTTCCTTTGGGGCAGCAAGCGCACCGGGCCGGACCTGCATCGAGTCGGCGGCAAGTACTCGGACGCATGGCACTACAACCACATGGAGGACCCGCGCTCGATGTCGCCGGGGTCCATCATGCCACCCTACCCGTGGCTCTACACCCGCAAGCTGGACCTCACCTCGCTCCCCGCCCGCATCGGTGCGTTGCGCAAGGTGGGCGTCCCGTATGCCGCCGACGCCGAGGCCGGGGCCCGGAAGGAGGCCACCACCCAGGCCGCCAAGGTCGCCGCCAACCTCAGGTCCAACGGGATCAAGAACGCCCCCGCCGACACCGAGATCATCGCCCTCATCGCCTACCTCCAGCGCCTCGGCACCGACATCAAGCCGGGGACCGCCCCCGGCCAGGTGGCCAACGTCCAACCCTGAACCCCCATCCCCCACAAGTCATGATCAAGGACTCCTTGATGGAGATCGGTGGCGTCGGCCTCTACGGCGTCGTCTCGGTCCTCCTGTTCTTCGCCGTGTTCACCCTCGCCACCGCGTGGGCCCTTCGCCTGCGCCGGCCGTTCCTCGAATCCATGAGCGCGTTGCCACTCGCCGACGGCACCCGCGAGGCCCGAAAGGAGGTTTCCCATGAATGACCGCAAGAATCCCAGGGACGATAAGGACCTGATCATCCAAGGCCATGAAGCCGACGGCATCCAGGAGCTGGACAACGACCTGCCGCGCTGGTGGGTGTGGATGTTCGTGCTCTGCGTCGTCCACGCCACCGGCTACCTGCTGTACTACCACGTCTTCAACATGGGCCGCCTCCAGGCGGCCGAGTACGCCGCCGAGATGGACGTCGGCAACAAGGTGAAGCGCGAGGCCCAGCAACAATTCGAGGCCAGCCTCGCCAGCCTGAAGCCCTCTACGGACGAGGAAGTGCTCGGCAAGGGCCGCCAGACCTACGAGACCTATTGCTCGCCGTGCCATCGGCTGGACGGTGGCGGGCAGGTCGGCCCAAACCTCTGCGACGACTACTGGATCCACGGCGCGCGTTTCGAGGACAACCTCCGCACGATCATCCATGGCGTGCCGGTCAAGGGGATGCTCGCGTGGAAGGAGACCCTGAAGCCGTCGGAGATCTACGCCGTGGCGTCGTACATCCAGGGCTTTCCCGGCACCATGCCGCCCAACCCCAAGCCGCCCGAGAACGAGCAGCAGCCCGAGAAGCCGAACGAGTTCGAGTAGGCCAACCCGGATGAGCTTGAACACCCAGAAAGTCGGCCCCGGCCCGGAGCCGACGGCCGCCGACGCCAGCCAGCCCGCGCGCGACGTGGACTGGCAGGACTTCCGCGAGCACCTCGCCACCGCCGAGAAGGATGGCAGGCGTCGTTGGCTCTACCCCAAGAGGCCGTCCGGCAAGCTTTACCAGTACCGCTCGTGGTTTGCGTGGTTCCTCCTCGCCGTCATGGTCGCGGGCCCCTTCGTGCGCATCCGGGGCAACCCGCTCCTCATGTTCAACATCGTGGAGCGGAAGTTCTCCATCCTCGGCTTCATCTTCTGGCCCGAGGACACCGTCATCTTCGCGGTGGCGATGCTCGTCTTCCTGACCTCCATCATCCTCTTCACCACCGCCTTTGGCCGGCTCTGGTGCGGCTGGGCCTGCCCGCAGACCGTCATGATGGAAATGGTGTTCCGCCGGATTGAGTGGCTCATCGAGGGCGACGGCCCCGTCGCCAAGGCGCTCGACGCCGCCCCGTGGACCGCCCGCAAGGCACTCAGGAAGGGCCTCAAGCACGCCATCTTCCTCGGCCTCTCCTTCGTCGTCGGCAACCTGCTCCTCGGCTACATCATCGGCAGCGACGCCCTCCTCCGGATCATCCGCGACGATCCCTCGCGCCACCTCACGGGCCTCGCCTTCATGGTCCTCTTCTCGCTCCTCTTCTACGCCATCTTCGCCCGGTTCCGCGAGCAGGCCTGCACCTTCATCTGCCCCTACGGCCGCTTCCAGTCCGCCCTCCTCGACGAGAACACGATGGTCGTCGCCTACGACCATGTCCGGGGCGACGGCCGCGGGCCATGGCGCCGCGGCGACACCGCCGAGTCCCGCAAGGCGGCTGGCCTCGGCGACTGCGTGAGCTGCCGTCAATGCGTCGCCGTGTGCCCCACCGGCATCGACATCCGCGACGGCATCCAGATGGAGTGCGTGAACTGCACGGCGTGCATCGACGCCTGCGACGCGATCATGGACAAGGTCGGCCGTCCGCGCGGCCTGGTGCGGTATGCGTCGCTCAACGGCATCCGCACCGGTGCCCCGCTGCGCTTCACCGCCCGGATGGGCGGGTATGCGACGTTGCTGGCAGCGCTGGTCGGGCTCCTGGCATTCCTGGTCTTCACCCGTTCGGACGTGGAGACGCTGCTGCTGCGCGCGCCCGGCGGCCTCTACCAGGAGCTTCCCGGGGATCGCATTGCCAACCTCTACACCGTCAAGGTCGTCAACAAGTCCTCGCACGACCTGCCGGTCACGTTCCGGCTCCTCAACGTCGAGGGCCGCGTCCAGCTCGCCGGCGGAGAGGGCTTCGTCGTCAAGAAGGAGGCTTTGGGCGAGCGCTCCATCATCGTGGACCTCCCCGCCTCCAGCCTTGCCGGCCGGCGTACCCGGCTCGTCATGGGCATCTTCTCGGGCGACCGCGAGCTGGAGCGGGTGGAGACCGTGTTCGTGGGGCCCGGCGCATGACGAGACCATGGAACTCATCCGTGCCCCGTTCCCTTCCCTTGCCACCCACGTTTTCTCCACCTTGAAACCATGAATGCCTCCACCCTGACCGCTCCCGCGACGCCCTCGCCGGTGGCTTCCCGCGTCCCAGTTGCCGCCACGTCGAATGCCGGCCGGCGCTGGGATCCCTGGCCGGTTGGCCTCGTCGTTTTCTTCGCCGTGTTCATTTCGTGCGTCGCCGCGTTCATCACGTTCGCCGTCAGCCAGCAGATGGACCTCGTCCGGCCCGACTACTACGAGGAGGAGATCCGTTACCAGGTGCAGCTGGACCGGCTGGGCCGGACGCGGGCGCTGGGGCCGGAGGCGGCGTTGTCGCTGGATGCGTTCGCCCGGCGGGCATGGGTGCGAGTTCCGGCCGCGCACGTGGCGGCGGGCGCCCGGGGCACGGTGACGCTGTATCGACCCTCGGATGCCCGCGCGGACCGCATCGTCGCGTTGCAGCCGTCCATGGGCGGCGAGCAGGTGGTGTCGATGGAGGGACAAGGGCCGGGCCTGTGGCGCGTGCGTGTCCGGTGGGCCTCCGGCGGGACGGAATACCACCTGGAGGACTCGGTCGTGCTGGGTCGTTGAGGAGGGTGGCTTGGCGTGGGCGGCACTCATCCTGGGGTTGGCGGGCAGCCTTCATTGCGCGGGCATGTGCGGGCCGTTGGCGCTCGCATTGCCGCACCCCGGCAGGGGGATGGCTGGCTTCGTTGCCGGGCGGGTGTTGTACCAGCTGGGCCGCATCCTCACGTACGCGCTGCTCGGGACGGCGTCCGGCGCCATGGGGCAGTCGCTGGCCATGGCCGGCATCCAGCGATGGGTTTCCTTGGCCGCGGGGGTGCTCGTGCTGTCGGGGTTGATGGCCACCGCATGGGACGCTCCCGCGGCGTGGCTGGGACGCGGGACGATGCGGGTGAAGGGTTGGTTGGGATGGAGCCTGCGGCGACGGACGCTGGGTTCCCTGGTGGTGTTGGGGATGGTCAACGGGTTGTTGCCCTGCGGATTGGTGTACGCGGCGGCGGCGGTGGCGGCGACGGCAGGCGGGGCCATGGCGGGAGCCGGCGCGATGGCGTTGTTCGGGCTGGGAACGGTGCCGGTGATGCTGGGGATCGGCCTGGGCGGGCGCGCGTTGCCGGCGTCGTGGCGTGGGCGGATGTCGTCGATGGTGCCGGCCTCCCTGGCGTTGGTGGGGATGATGCTGGTCTTGCGCGGGATGGCCCTGGGGATCCCCTACCTCAGCCCCGACGTGGCGGCCGGAAGCTGCTGCCTCGGGCGTTGAATCATGCGGGCGAGGCAACGGCCGCCCCGGGAGGAAACCCGTCAAACCCGGACACGGCGTGGCTGGAATCCGACCGGGTCGGCCAGCTCGAAGTTGTCGTCGCTGGCCTTGGCGAGGTGGAAGCCGCGCTGGTGCACCAATGATTCCATCGGTTCGGTGATGCCCACGGCGGCGATCATGCCCTCGGCGGTCTTGCCGCGATGCTCCGGGAAAAACTCGCCCAGGCGAAGGAGGATGGCGTCGAGCTG
>CAIYFP010000376.1 GCA_903925515.1 uncultured Verrucomicrobiota bacterium | reverse complement strand
CCTCGAGCTGGACGCCTCCAGCGGCCGCGTTCTCCGCACCTTCAAGACCGGTGCCCTGCCTTACGACGTCCGTGTCGTTCGCGGCGTGGCCTACGTTTCCAACTGGGGCGGCGGCCTGCCGCAGCCCGGCGACCTCACCGGCCCGGCCGGGCGCGGCACCGAGGTCCGCGTCGATCCGGTCCGTCACGTCGCCAACGAGGGCTCCGTCTCCATCATCGACCTTGTCACGGGCTCCGCCCGCGAGGTCCGGGCCGGCCTTCACGCCTCTGCCCTTGTGGTTTCCCCGGACGGCCGCCATGTCGTCTGTGCCAACGCCAACAGCGACACCCTCACCGTCCTCGACACCCGTGCCGCCGCCGTCGTCGAAACCATCTGGTGCCGGCCCAAGCCGTCGGACCTCGTCGGCGCGTCCCCCAACGCCCTCGCCTTCTCGCCGGACGGAAGGACCCTCTACTGCGCCAACGGGGCCCAGAACGCCGTCGCCGTCATCCGCTTCGACCCGGCCGACCGGGAGTCGCGCATGGTGGGCCTGATCCCCGTGGGCTGGTATCCCGGCGCCCTCGTTCTCGACCCTGCACGCCGCCAGTTGTGCGTCGCCAACATCAAGGGGCACCCCGCCCATCCCAAGTCCAAGACCGAGAACGGAAAGCCCGTCGAGGGCTTCAACACCCACCATTACTCCGGCTCCGTCTCACTCGTCCCCCTCCCCTCCAAACGGGACCTGCCCCGCCTCTCCGAGGCCGTCTGGCGCAACCTCCGCCGCGACGCCGTCGAGCAGGCCCGCCTCAAGCCCCGCCCCGGCCAGCCCCCGCGGCCCGTCCCTGAGCGCATCGGCGAGCCCAGCCCCATCCGGCATGTCGTCTATGTCATCAAGGAGAACCGCACCTACGACCAGGTCTTCGGCGACGTCCCACGCGGCAACGGCGACCCGCGCCTGTGCATCTTCCCCGAGCGCATCACCCCCAACCAACACCGCCTCGCCACCCAGTTCGTCCTCCTCGACAACACCTACTGCTCCGGAATCCTCTCCGCCGACGGCCACCAATGGAGCACCACGGCCTTTTCCACCGACTACATGGAGAAGTCCTTCGCCGGGTTCCCCCGCAGCTATCCCGATGGCATGGGCGAGGACGAGGCCGACGCGATGGCGTATTCGCCCGGGGGCTTCCTCTGGGACAACGCCCTGCGCCACGGGCTTTCCATCCGCAACTACGGCGAGTTCGCCGCGCCCGACGTGCGCTGGAAGGACAAGGGGCGCAAGGGCTCGCCCGACTTCGCCGCGTGCTTCCGCCAATGGAAGGGGCTCGCCGCCGACGTCCACTTCGCGAGCACGCCCATGATCCCCACCATCGTGCCCTTCACGCCCACCAACTATGTCGGCTGGGAAATGTCCGTGCCCGACCAATACCGCGCCGACTTCATCCTGCGCGAGCTGGCCGAGTACGAGCGCAAGGGCGAGTTCCCGCGGCTGACGATCATTTGCCTGCCGAACGACCACACCAGCGGCACCTCGAAGGGCGCCCCCACGCCCGCCGCATGCGTGGCCGACAACGACCTCGCCTTCGGCCGCATCGTCGAGGGCCTGTCCAGGAGCCGTTTCTGGAAGGAGATGGCCATCTTCGGCATCGAGGACGACCCGCAGGCCGGCTGGGACCATGTCTCCGGGTACCGCACCACCGCCTACTGCATCAGCCCGTACGCCAAGCGCGGGGCCGTCGTCTCCACCCAGTACAACACCACCAGCCTCATCCGAACCATGGAGCAGATCCTCGGGCTCCCGCCCATGAACCAGTTCGACGCCAGCGCCACCCCCATGTGGGATTGCTTCACCGAGACGCCCGACTTCACACCCTACGCCGCCGTGCCGTCCAACGTGCCCCTCGACGAGATGAACCCGGACCCCAAGGCCATCATG
>CAIYFP010000375.1 GCA_903925515.1 uncultured Verrucomicrobiota bacterium | reverse complement strand
TCGATGCGGTTGGAGTTCGTCCTCGGCATCATGCTGTCCTCCACGGGGCGTTGGTTCTGGCTTCACCACTTCTACGACCAGAAGAAGACGTTCCCGAAGGTGAAAAAGGAGGCGTTGCTTTCGATTCCCATCCCCCGCCTTGACCTTTCGATTCCTGGCGACAAGGCGCGGCACGACCAGTTGGTGGGGTGGGTGGAGAAGATGCTGTCCTTGGCGCCGAGGCTGCGTGACGCAAGGGAGGGGACGGAGCGGGACGTGTTGAGGAACGCGATGGCGGCCACCGACCGGCAAATCGACGCGCTGACGCACGAGTTGTTCGGGCTCGGGCCCGGGGAGGTCGAAATGGTGGAGCGAACGAGCCATCCGGGGCCAACCCCCGTCGATTCAGCGGCCGACCCCTGAGGCGAGGGCCGGCTTGGGCTGGCGCAAGGCTTCCTGACGACGCGGCCTTTCAAGGCGGCCATGGAGCGTCGGCCTTGAGCGGGGCGCTGGTGCGGACCTGGATCCATGGGACGTCGCGGGGTCCCTTGGGATTCCCGAGAATCTTCTTGGACAGGGTGTCGGGGTCGAGCCACTTGCGGATCTCAGCGTGGTTGTCCGCGAAGGCGAACCCGCAGGCGCCGTTGTGGTAGTTGGCGGGCAGGTTGCCCCAAAGCTGGCGACGGTTGACGAACACGAGGAAGTAGCCGTCGTCGATCCCGTCCGGGTGCTCGTCCAGGAACACGAACGCCTCGGACGGGGAGGGCCGGGTGATGTCGGAGGACTTCCGGAACGTGACATGGCTGTTCTTGATCTCGTCGGTGTACCAGCTCGCCCCGTTCATGTTGCCGTTCATGGAGATGGAGCGGACGCGCGGGATGGCCCGTGTGCCAACGCGCGCGGTGCTGCGGTCGGCGGGGCACTTGTAGATGCCGAGGGACTCGTTGTACTTCCAGAGCATGCCGCGCGGGGCTCGCAGCAGGTTGACGTTGGTGGCGTCCTGCGCCGTGGGCATCCAGCCCTCGACCCAGCCGATCTGCGCCCCGGTGCCGTTGGGGACGAGCTTCTCGGAGTTGTCGTCGGCGTACATGCACCATGCGAGGCCGAGTTGCTTCAGGTTGTTGAGGCAGGCGATGCCCTGGGCCTTGGTCTTGGACTTGCCCAGCGCGGGGAGAAGCATGCTTGCAAGGATCGCGATGATGGCGATGACCACCAGCAGCTCGATCAACGTGAAGGCGGAACGACGCGTGCGTTTCATGGCGGGGGGCGGTGAAAATCTCCTTCATGGGGCGCCATCCCAACCCCGTGATCAACCCTAATTTTCCCGCCGGAGGATCCCTTGCCATGGCAACTTCTTGGCTCGGCTGGCGCGCCGGGGCATGGGCGGGAAGGGGCTCGTTTTCCCGTTCGGGGGCTGTGACGCTGCGCGGGCGATGACCTTCCTGCCCGTGGCACATCGAGAGCTGCTGTCGGCGACGCGTCGTCCGGGGATGCGCCGGGCGCGCGTGTGGGCTGCCTTGGCAGGGGCGGGAGTGACGTTGCTGGTGCTGGTGTTCGTGAGCTTCACGGGCGCGGGCGGCCAAGGGGGACGATTCTTGTTCACGACACTTTCATGGGGTTGCGCCTTCATGGGCATGCTTGGCGGGGCCCTGATTGCATCGGACGCGCTCTCGATGGAGCGCCGAGACGGGACGCTGGGGTTCTTGTTCCTGACGGAGCTGGACGGGCTGGACGTGGTGTCGGGGAAGTTCGTGGCGCACGGGCTGAACGCGTTGTACGGGCTGGCGGGAGTGTTCCCGGTGCTTGCCATCGCATGGTTTCTGGGCGGCGTGACGGCGGGTGAGTTCTGGCGAACGACGGCGGCGTTGCTCAACGGATTGTTCGTCGGCACGGCCACGGGTTTGGCCGTGTCGGCCACGTGCCATGGCGCGGGACGTGCGGCCGGGATGACGCTGTTCGCCACGGGATGGTTGAACATCGGCATCCCCATGCTCGCGAAGGGCGCGGCGACAACGACGGGAAGCGGGGCATGGCTCTGGCCGGGGGTGGTGTCACCGGGGCTGGCCTTCGTGAAGGCGTCGGAGTTTGCGCCCCTGAACGAGGGCGGGCCGGGATTCGTCGCGACGCTGGCGGGCTCCCATGCCATGGGCTGGTCGATGCTGGCGTTCGCGGGATGGAACGTGAGGCGGGGATGGGGTCGCGCGTGCGACGCGCCGGTGGAGGGACGGCGGCGTCGGGGCATCGCGTCGGGATGGCTGGACCGGGACCCGGTGCGGGCGTGGGTGAGCGGCCGGGGCGTCTCGCCTGCGGCGGCGTGGGCGATGGCGCTGTTGGGATGGACGGGTGGACTTGTCCTCAAGTTTCCGGGGTTGCGCGGGCCGGGGGGTGGCGCGCCCACGACGCTTTGGATTTTGGCGTGCGCGGTGGTGTTGCTGGGGATGGCGGCATGGGAGGCGACGTCGTTTGTGTCGGAGGCACGGCGGGACGGGTCGTTGGAGTTGTTGCTGGCGACGCCGTTGCGGGACGCGGACTTCCGGGAGGGACTGGCGCGGCACCTGCGGGGTCGGTTCCTTGGACCGGTGCTGGTTTCGGGCGCGGCGATGCCCGTGCTGGGCCTTGGAAATCTTGGGCCCATCTACGGCATGACGCTGCCGGTGGGCATGGTGCTGCAACTGATGTCGATGCCGCAGGTGGGGCTTTGGTTTGCATTGACGGAGCGAAGGCCGGCGATGGCGTTCGTGAAGACGTTCGGGCTGTTGGTGGTGGCGGGCACGCTGCTGGAATGGCCTTGCTGCATCGGGCTCGCGATCCCGCCGCTGTTGAATGGGTGGGCGTCCAACAAGCTGGGAATACCGTTGCGCGACCTCGTGGCGGGCGTGCGAAGCCGATGGGAACGCCGCGATGGCTGGTGGGTGGCGCAACGGTTGCAGGGGGAAGGCTTGAAGCCCTGGGTGCCCCGGTCGCCGCCGCCGCTGCCGTTTGAACGAAGGCCGCGCCGGGCCCGGGACGAGGGACGCGAGGATTCGTGATGCAACCGTGGCCGGTCATCGAGGCGGAGCTGCGCAAGCTGGCGCGGCCATCGTGGGTGTCATGGGGCCGCATGGCCATGGCGTCGCCGTTGTTGCTGCCCTTGCTGTGGGTGGGCGGACCGGGCGCGATGGATGGCCTCGGGTTCTTCCGCGCGTGCGAGGTATGGACGGCCTTGCTGGCGATGTTCGGGGGCTTGCTGCTGACGTTGGACGTGGTGGGCCGGGAACGGCGGGAGGGGACCCTGGACCTGCTCTTCCTGACACCCCTCGGGCCGTCGGACGTGTTGCTTGGAAAGCTCGCGGCGGCGGGGATCGTGGCCGGGCAATTCCTGCTGGCGACGCTGCCGGTGGCGTCGATTGGGTTCCTTGTGGGCGGGCCAGGGGCGCAGGACGTCGCATGGGCGGCGGCGGGGGTGTTGAACCTGTTGTTCGTGTCGTTGGCGATGGGTTTGGCGGCGTCGGCGCTGGGACGAACGCCGCTGGGGACGTGGGTGCTGGGCCTGTTGCTGGGGCTGGCGGTGCATGGGCTGCTGCCATGGATGGCGGGCGTGATGCACTGGATCGGGTGGACGTTGGCGGCGCGGGCGACGTCATGGCTGGCCCCGATGATGGGGGTGGCGGCATGGCGTCCGAACGTGGGTTGGTTGCCGGGGGATTCGTGGATTGGGCTTGTGGCGAGCCATGGGTTGGGATGGTTGTTCCTGGCATGGGCGCGATTCCACCTGCGCCGGGGCGAGCGCAAGGCAGGCGGCGCAGGCGCGCGAAGGGGCCGGCCCCGTGCGGTGCGATGGGAGCGTGCGTGGAACGGGGAGCAACGGGTGGCGCGGCTGGCGGGCGCCTCGGGTTGGATGCGTTGGCTGGGGCCGATGCTGGCATGGGGCGGATTGGCGTTGGTCTGTGCGGCGGCGTGGGCCGGGGTGGCGGGAAGGAATTGGGGGTTGATGGTGGGGCTTGGGTTGGTGGGGGCGTCGGCATGGCAACGGGCGCTGTATGCATGGGAGTTGGCGCGGTTCTTCCATGAGGGACGGACGTCGGGGATGCTGGAGATGCTCCTGACCACGCCGGTGGGCGGGGACGGGTTCATGAGACGGTTCTGGCGGGAGGCGATGGCGGGCTGGATGGGGCCGGTGCTGACGGTGCACGGGGCGGCGTTGGCCTGGGCCATGCTACAGATGGAGGATTGGGCGTGGGGTGTTGTTTTTGTGAACCTTTCGGCGGACGCGTCGCAGTTGCCGTGGTTGGTGCACGCGGGGGCATGGATAGGATTGACTCGGCGATCGATGACGACGGCGACGCTCTGGGTGGTGCTGGGGGTGGTGTTGGTGCCGACGGGATTGATGTTGGTTTGCTTCGCCGGCGCGGGGGTGGGGGTGTTGCAGGGCGTGTACTTCCGGCATCGCATGCGGAACCCGTTGAATGAGATGGCGGCGGGGCTCGGGCCGCGCTGGACGCCCTTGGACGGGATCCTGCACCCGATGCGCTGAAAGGTCCTTGGCGGCCGGAGAGGCCGCGGAGGCGTCGCCCCTCGTGTCGTGTCTCACCAATCGCTGGTGTTGGGTTGCTCCAAGAATGCCCCGGGGCAAGGCGTGAGGACGGAGCCTACCCGCAGCGGTCTGGGACGGACGAACCACGAAGCCCCGGGGCATTCTTGGAGCAACCCGAAGGGCCGCGGCTCTTTTCGCGTCCCTCGTCGTGGCTCGCTCCTCGTTGGACACGAAAATCCCTCGCGGCGAAACACGAGCCCTTTGTGAGACACGACACTAGGGAGAGAGTTGCTCGATGCCCTTGCCTTCACGCCGGCGAAGGACCGCCTCGAACTTGGGCACGTAGAACTGCGTCTCGGCTGGCAGGCGGGGCGCGATGGCGTCGAAGGTCCGCGCCTTCTCCCGTTGCAGGACGTCCCGGATGCGGCCCTCGCCCGCGTTGTAGGATGCCAACGCCAGCCGCCAGTCGCCCATCCGCTTGCGCAGGCCCGCAAGATGCCGCGCCGCGGCCCGGGCTGACTTCTCCGGGTCGCGGCGTTCGTCCGGGAGGGTGGTCGAAAGGCCAAGGCCCCGGGCGGTCTGGGGCATGAGCTGGAACAAGCCCACCGCCCCGGCCGGGCTCGTGGCGTTGGGGTTGAAGGACGATTCCACCTCCGCAAGCCACACGAGCTCCCGAGGTGCGCCCGACGCGGCAAACACCGGCTTGAGCCGCGCCGCCATCGCCTCCGCGCCGGCCGGTGCCGGCCTCCTCGAATACAGCCGGCCCCAGACAGACCGTTGCGCCGAGGCCGTCGGGTTCCCGGCGACCGACGTCGCCCTGGGACCCGCCTGCGGCGACGGCATCGTCGCGGGAACGGCGTTGGTGGGATTGCGCGCAGGTTGCCCGGATCGAGCGGGCTGGGGCGGAGGGGCGGTCACCGTGACGCCTCCTGCGGGCTTGCTGGCGGCCCATGCATCGGCCGCGTCGAAATAGTCGAGTCGCGTTCGCAGCCACGGGACATAGGGTGCCGTCTCCTCGAACCGGCCAAGCGCCGGCAGCAATGCGTCGGCGACCACCCGGAGCCTGGCGATGTCGAGCACCTTGTCGCCGCGAAACCCCCGTTCCATGGCCGCGACTGCCGACCGAACCTTCGCGGGGGATCCTTCCGCCAACCCTTGGATGAGGGCGTTGGCGTCGTCGTTGAGGTTTTCCTTGGCCCATCCACGCGCGGCCTCCAGCAGGTCGGCGAGCTCGTCCTGACGCCGGGCCATGAGCGAACCCGTGCCCATGACAGAGCTCGCAAGCACGTGCATGAAGGCGCGCCGCGCCATGACGGGCAACTGCGGGCTCCAAGGACGCTTCGACATGGGTGGCAAGGGGCGGGCCGTGCAAGGCCGCGCCACGGAGCGTTTCAAGGTCCGGCGCCCAGCCAGAGCGCCGCCCCGGGCAACAACAGCCCCAGCAGCAAGACCATCCATGCCAGCCACGAGGGCCGCACGATGCGGACCGCCAAGACCACCCCGATCACCGTCGCCAGTCCCAACGCCACCGACAGCCCTTGGCTGAGCCACCGAAACCACTTGGGCGACGACCCCCTGACCCCGGCGCGGTCCGTGGGGTAGATCTGGTCCGTGTGGATGACGCGCATCTTCTGCCAGAACGTCTCGGCCTCGCTGGGCGTCTTCAGCCGGTCCGGCACGGCCAGTTGGTACCAGCCCGTCGCGAGGTAGAAGAGAAGCAACGGCGCGTAGAGCACGCCAAGGTAGAGGTGAAGGCGGCGAAGAAACTTCATGGGGCAGACGGCTTGACGGCGGGGATGCGGATCTTTTGACCCACGCGCAGGCGCTTCGGGTCCTTGATGGACGGGTTCGCCTTCAGCACGTGCGACAGTCGGGTCTTCAGCCCGTGAGCCTTGTTGTACGCCTCGATCACCGCACCCAAGGTCTCGCCCTCGGCAAGGCTGTGCTCGTAAAACTCCGACGGCAGGTCCGGGCCGGAATCGACGGGCTCCCCGGGCTTCTCGCCAGCCCCGCCCGCGCCCCCCGGCGGCTTGTCCATGCCCGACGACTTCGGCTTGTCGTCGCCGCGCGTGGCGCCCGTGGCCGCGGCCGCGGGCGGCGGCGGGATCACAACCGGCGGCGCCGCCTTCAGCTTCTCCAGCGCGTCGAGGATCTGCTGCTTGTCCGACGTGCGGTTCTTCTCCACCTCCTTCAATTGTTGCCCAAGCTGGGAGAGCTGGTCCTGCGTCACGTGGTTTCTCGGCGCATCCAACTGGACCTTCAGCTTGTCGTTCTCCGCACGGAGCCGGGCGAGGTCCCCGCGCAACTGCGAGATGGACGCCCGGAAGGTCTCGATTGCCTCCTCCTGGGCCGCCAACCGGTCCACAAGGCGCCGGAAATCCTCCGCGTCCACGTCGATCGCAAGGGCAGCATGTCCAGCAAGGCCGAGCCCAACCAAGGCCGACAACAAATGAGCGCGCATGCCCCACGCTAGAAACGACCGGCCCGGGACGGCAAGACGCGAAGGGCACCCCTGATCCCCGCGCAAGGAGTTCTTCGGTTCACGGCTCCGGCCTTGGACTCGGATGAATGGGCAAACGGATGGATCCGAAGGCCCGCATCCGTTCACCCTCTCCAAAAAACCCCGGCATCCCCATGCAGGGGAATGACGCCTTGGCCACACGAAGGACGGACCGCATGGGATCCACTTGCTCGAAACCCAAGGTTTCGCGGCAGGTAGCCGGTGATGGGGCGAAGCGATGCCACCGGTCACCGGTCCCCATCGCCCTCCGCACCATGGAGGGGTGCCAGCCCGGTCCCGCCCCCGGCGCTGGCATCCCCGCCGGGATGCCGGGGTTCACGTTCACGCGGGTCCCCCGTGGTGTCGTCGCATCGCTCCTCGACCACCGGCGACACGCTGGGAAGCCGCCGGCTGATGTCCGATGGACGCGGAGGTGTCGTCGGATGAGCCCACCCGAGCCCATGCCGCGGTGCCCATCCGCTACGACGGCGTGTGGGCACGCAGCCTGCCGCCACTCGCCTCCTTGCGGATCGCGAGATTCCCGCCTTCTCGCGCGGGGATTGGGGGCACGGCCCACCGATGGCCTCAACCCAGGGGCCCGCCGCCAGCATGCGGAGCCCGTCCCACGTCAGCGCGCTTCTTGCAGGAACGCGATCAGGTCGCGCAACTCCTGCGGCGAACGGCCCGACTCCAGTCCTTCCGGCATCAACGACGCACCCGTGCCCGCAAGGCGCACGAGGTCCCGCCTCGGGATCACCACCACCCGTTCCGACGCCTGCGCCAGCGTGATCGAGTCGGGCCCCTCCCTGGCGAGGAGCCCCACATGGGACTCCCCGTCCCGCGTCTCGGCCTCGTAGGCCACGAAGCCCGGATTGATGGCCATGTTCGGGTCAAGGATGTTCCCCAGAAGGTCCTCCACGCTCCGATGCGCCACGCCCGACAGGTCCGGGCCCACTTTCCGCCCCACGTCCGCGCACCGGTGACACGCGGCGCACGCGGCGACGAAGACCTCCCGGCCCTTCGCGGCGTTGCCGGAGGCCGGAAGCCGCGCAAGCCAGTCGGACACCACCGCCTTGCGGTTGGAGTATTCCTCGTCGCTGACAAACCGCGCGGCTCGCTTGCGGATGCCCGAGGCGGCGTCGCGCAGCAGGCGACGGCGTTGCTCAAGGTCCAGGTTCAGTTCGCCCACCTTGAGCTGGCCTTGCTCCAGCGCCGCCACCAGCGGCTCATGGAAGGCGCGGCGCGAGAGCAGGAGGTTGAGCACGCTTGGTCGCAACGCCGGGCCAAGCTGGCGCCATCGTTCCACCAGCCCGCTCCCCAAGGCGTCGCCCTTGCGCTCGCGCAACACCGCGAACGCCGCCTCCTGGACCTCGCCCGGCTCGCGCCCGTCCAGCAACCGCAGCAACGCGTCCGTCGAGCCCGCGTCGCCTTCCAGAACGCGGATGGCTCCAGCCCTTGCGGCCGGCGCCATGGCCGCGTCCATGGCCCGCGCACGCGCCCCGGCCAGTCGGCCCTCCGAGCCCGGCAACGCGTTCATCCCCGAAAGCCGCCCCACATGGCCGAGGACGGCCCATTCCTCGTCGTCGGCCTCGCGGGCGAGCAGGCCCCATCGCTCCCGCAGCCACGGTGGCCACTCGAACGTGCGGCCTGAACGTCGAAGCCCGTCCGTCCAGCCTCCCAGCCATGCCATGCGGGCCGCACGTGACAGCCCACCACCCAGATCCTCCAACACGGCTGCGAGGTCCGAAGCCGCAACCGATCCATCGCCAGCGATTGACTGAGCGAGCTCCGGCAAGGCTCCTGTACCCACCTCCGACCCGCTCCATGCC
Source organism: uncultured Verrucomicrobiota bacterium (assembly GCA_903925515.1). GTDB lineage: Bacteria > Verrucomicrobiota > Verrucomicrobiia > Limisphaerales > UBA9464 > UBA6176. The sequence continues at coordinate 11,770 of CAIYFP010000375.1, read as the reverse complement.
GGGTCCTTGAGCAACGACCGGCCGAGCGCCACCCGGGCGGATGCCGGCGCCGCAGCAAGGATCGCCCGGCGCACCCACGGATCCCCGCCGTCCCGCCGGAACGCCGCAAGGAACACGCCGGTCTCGTCCGCCGTGGATCGCGCAAGGGCCAGCAGCGCACGCTGGCGGACGCGCGGGTCCGGGTCGGCGGCGAGGCCACGCACGGATTCCCTGCACGACGCATGGGCCGGATGGTCGAGGCGGACCAGCTGAAGGGCGTTTTCGCGGACGCCCGGCGCAGGATCGGCCAACGCCACGCCAAGGTCGGCGGGCAGGATCCAACCGCGAACAGCAAGGATCCACAGGGCATGCACCCGTCCAAGGGCCGCCGCCTGCCCGGGGTCCTTCCCGGACAACTTTCCGCGCAACACGGGCGCGAGGTCCGGTGCCATGGATTCCACCAGCATCCGCTGCGCCGTCAGCCGCCACCATTGGTCTGGATGCGACAGCAGCGGGACCCACCCCGCCACGGGACGATTCGTGAACGGAACGTCCGTCCCGGGGCTCCACGTGCCGTTGCGCGGCCGGACCCGCCAGATGCGCCCACGCTCGGCCCCGGCACGAACATCCACCTTCTCCCGAACCTTGGCCGGGATATAGTCCGGGTGCTCGATGACGTCCCGTTGCATGTCGAGAAGGTACAGAGCGCCGTCGGGGCCCATTTCCATCCCCACCGGCCGGAACGCCGGGTCCGTGGACGCCACGAACTCGCGGTCGCCCTCGTCCGGGGCGCGAGACGCCACAAAACCCGCCCCCCGGGCACGGATGACGTCGCGATGCACAAGGTTGCCCACGACGTCGCAGACGAAGACGGAATCATGGAATGCGGCGGGCCATCGAAGGCTTGCGACCCGTCCCATGCCGCCGGCGGCCGAGAAATGACCGGATTGCTCGGGGTGATTGGGCCGCGTGACCGCCACGGAGACGGGAAAGATGCGCGCCATGTCCCCGTGGTCCGAGATGCTCGTGGTGGTGGCAACGTCCGGGAACCCTGCCCGGCCGTCGATGTCGGCATGGGACAGGAACCGGTGCTGGATGTGGTCGATGTTGTACGTCGTGAAAAAGCGGCCCCAGTCGTCCATCACAAGCCCAAAACCCCCTCCCGTCCGCCCGGTTCGCTCCACGACGCCCGTGTCGGGGTCGAAGGCGAAGTCGTTGTCGCCAAGGTCCAGCACCGCCCCGGGACGCATGGGGGAGGACACCTTCCCGCCGTTGCCCCCGTTGGCACCATGGACGCGTCCATCCAAACCATGGCGCAGGCCGTTGACCAAGCTGTCGCTCACCCCCCTGCGGAACCCGGTCAGGATCACCTTCCGTTGATCCGCGACGCCGTCGTCGTTCGTGTCGCGCAGGAACAAGATGTCCGGGGCGGCCGCAACAAGGACCCCGTCTCGCCACGGCAGCACGGACGTGGCATAGGACAGGTCCCCGGCAAATACCACGGAACGGTCCACCTTGCCGTCATGGTCGGAGTCCATGAGCAGGCGAACGACCGACCCAACCCGCCCGCCCGGCCCAACACCGTAGGGATAGTCCCGGCACTCGGCGACCCATGCGCGTCCACGGTGATCCCATGCGATGGCGACTGGATCCATGACGTCCGGCTCGGAGGCCCAGAGGGAGACGTCGAGGGCGGGATGAACGATGGGTGGACGGGCAGGGCTGGAGGCGGCCCGGCCGGCATCGGGCAGGCTCGGGGACGCCCACGCGAGCAGGAAGCCGAGGGCAGGCCATGAAGATGCGAGGTCGCGCATGGCCGGACCTTAGACGAGGATGGCCATTTCGGAGAACAGGAACTTGCCTTACCCAAACCGCCCAAAAAATAGCATTTGCCAATCCTCGGCATTGTGGGCAAGGGTCACCAGAGACCGCGCCATTGCGGCGGCGGGCCGATTCGTCGGCTCGTTTTTGATCGGTTTAAAGTTGTCATAGAACCAAGAAAATAATTCAGGAGGAACAAGATGAAGTTCAACAAGTGGTCCTTGGCCCTCGCCGCAACTGGCGTGGCCAGCGTTGCCCAAGCTCAGGAGTCCCACCCCGTCAACACCTTGCTCAGCTCGACGACGTTGAGCGGCTTCGTGGACACGTCGGCGATCTACAACGTGGGCACCGGCCGCACGGTCGCGAATCGCTTCGCCAACACCGCCAGCGACCGTCAGGACGGCTTCAACCTGAACTCGGTCAACGTGCAGCTCGAGAAGCCCGTGGACGAGGGCACCTGGAGCGCCGGCTACAAGGCCGAGCTGATGTTTGGCCCCGACGCCGCCGTCATGCCGGGCCGCCTCGGCGCTGGCTCCGAGCTCGCCATCAAGCAAGCCTACGCCGCCCTGCGCGCCCCCATCGGCAACGGCATCGACCTCAAGGTCGGCCAATTCGACCCGATTATCGGTTACGAGACCACTTCCTCGTACCAGAACCCCAACTTCTCCCGCTCGCTCGCCTTCAACAACCTCGAGCCCTTCGGTCACCAAGGCGTATTGGCCAGCTACCAGTTCAGCGACGCCATCGGCCTGTCCGTCGGCGTGGCGAACAGCGCCAACAACGGCGGCCGGTTCGGTGCCAACGGCGGTGGCTCGACCCTTGGCAGCATCAATGCCAAGCCCGTCGTGGAATCCTACAAGTCGTACATGGCGGGTCTCGTGTTGAAGGCTCCCGAGTCCCTCGGCTGGCTCGCGGGTTCCTCCCTTTACGCGGGCGTCGTCCAAGGCCTCGAGCGCGGCAGCAACAACGACCCCATCACCTTCTACGTCGGTGCCAGCATCGCCACCCCGATCGAGGCCCTCACCCTCGGCGTCGGCTATGACTACCAGGCCAACGGCATCGCCGACAGCAGCTATGCCAATGCCGTCTCGGGCTACATCTCCTACCAGCTCACCGAGAAGCTGAAGCTCAACAACCGCGTCGAGTACGCCACCAGCTCCGGTGGCGTGTTCCTCCCGGGCAACAGCAACGACGAGCGCGTGTTTGCCCTCACTTCCACCCTCGACTACGCCCTCTTCGCCAACGTCGTGACCCGCGCCGAGGTTCGTTGGGACACCGCCATCGGCGGCACCGTTCTTCGTCCCTTTGACGGCGAGAAGAACGACGTGAGCCTCGCGCTCAACGTCATCTACAAGTTCTAGCCGAACTTCCCCGGGAAACCCCTGCCGGATTCCGGCAGGGGTTTTTTGTTGCCCACGTGTCCCCGCAACCCTGCCCCACGCCAAGCCCATGCCGCCACCGGACGCCATCCCCGCAATCCAATTGCAGTCCGTCTCGTGCCGCGTCGGCAACACCCAGGCCTTGGCCAACATTTCCCTCTCCCTCCCAGCCGGTGCCCGTTGCGTCGTCGTTGGCCCGTCTGGAGCGGGCAAGACCACCCTCCTCCGCCTCCTCGCCGGCCTCCACGCACACGCCTCCGGCCAACTCCTCATGGACGGCCGCGACGTCGCCTCCGTCCCCCCCGAGGCGCGTTCCTGCGGATGGGTCGGAGCCGATCCCGGATTGCTCCCCCACCTTGATGCCATCGGGCAGGTCGAACTGCCGCTCCGGCTCGCAGGCCAGTGTGCCGACCGGCGCCGCACGCTCGCGCTCGCGGCCATGGAGTCCGTCGGCATGACCCATCGGTTGCGGCACCTGCCCAACCAGTTGTCCTCCGGCGAGGCCCTCCGCGTCGCACTCGCCCGCGCGATCGTCAATCGACCGCGCCTGCTGCTGCTTGACGAGCCCCTTGCCCGGATCGACCCAGCCCAACGCACGGCGCTGCGCCGTGTCATCGCCCTGCTCCAAGGCTCTTCCGGTTGCACCGTGGTCGAGGCCTCCCATTGGATCCATGACGCCCTGCCCGGGGCGTCCCACCTCGCCATTCTCCGACGTGGCCAATTAGTCCAGGTCGGTGAAGCGGCTTCGTCATGGGCAAGGCCCGCAACGCCGTGGACTGCGGATTTCACGTCCAGCCTCGCCAATTGGTGGAGCCCCTTCACGGAACGATTCCGTCGCGGTTGGAACGAGCACCCCGGGTTCCATCTGCCTGCCGCCAAGCTTCTTGGCGTCCGCATGGACCTTGCCTCATGGCATCCCAATCGACCCCGCGGCTTGAGCCTCGGCCCCCTGCGTGTCCAGCAAGCGCATGCCGTTGGATTGCTCGCCCATGCCGAGGCCTCGTTCACCGATGGCGAGGTCCTGCACGTGCCTCTTCGGACGGCAACCCCGCCCGCTGCGCCCGGGGATGTCGGCTGGGCCGGGTTCGGGACCGAGGCCGTCATGGGATTCGAGACGGACGACCGGGAGCAGGGTTGAAGCGGCGGGGCGAGGGTCCGGGACGGCTCGCGTCCATGGCAGGTCCTCGAACCGGATGAAAAACATCCGGAAAACAAATTGACCCTTGGCCCGACCTCCGTAGCGTTGGGTTTCCGGACCTGTTTGGTCCGGTTTCAACGGCAGCGCGAAAACATGCAAATTACACGAGCCGCGGAGTATGGGGTCCTTGGGCTGATCGCCCTCGCGCGCCGTTCCCCGGGCGAGGTGGTGATGATCGACACCCTTTGCACCGAGGAAAACGTGCCCCCGAGCTTCCTAGGGAAGATTTTCCAGAGCTTGGCCAAGGCGGGCATTGTCAAGTCCGCCCGTGGCTCCGGTGGCGGCTTCAGCCTTGCCCGGCCCCCGGGCGAGGTCTCCGCCCTCGACATTATCGAGGCGGTGGAAGGACCCATCGCGCTCCAGCGTTGCCTGGACCTCGACGAGGGCTGCGAACATAGCCGGGGTTGCGCCCTGTGCGGGTTGCTGACGGAGGCGCAGGACCGTATCAAGGACGTTTTTGCCGGAACCAGCCTCGCGGAGCTTGCGGGGCGGCATATTCCGAATTCCTTGGTGCGCCATGCGCGCGACAAGGGCCATGACACGGCCGGGGCTGGCTGCGGCGAGGGTTGCTGCTGCGAGAAGGGAACGATGCCGGCACCGGCCGCCGCGTCCGGCACGCCTCGGTGAACACCCTGCTTTTCAACAACTCAACAACGAGGAACGACACATGAGCGACACCTACACCCTGTATAATTCAACCGTGATGGACCACTTCATGAACCCCCGCAACATGGGCGACCTGAAGGACGCCGACGGCGTGGGCGAGGTCGGCGCGGCTGCATGCGGCGACATCATGAAAATCAGCCTCAAGATCCGCGAGGGCCGCATTGAGGATGCCCGTTTCAAGACGTTCGGCTGCGGTTCCGCCATCGCGAGCTCGAGCATGGCGACGGAACTGATCAAGGGCCGAACCATCGAGGAGGCCATGAGCTTCTCGAACCAGGAGGTCGTCAACGCACTCGGCGGCCTGCCTCCCGTGAAGATTCACTGCTCCGTCCTTGCCGAGGAGGCCCTCAAGGCCGCCTTGGAGGACTACGTGAAGCGCCATCCCGAGGCCGTCGCCAAGCCCGAGTCCGTCCCCGCCTAGCACCGTGTCATCCCAAGAGCCCCGCAAGCCCGCGGCGTCCGTCGCACGGCGGCGGGGCTTTTCCTTCGCACCCGCTACCTCCAACGACCGATCCCATGCGCACCGTCTATCTCGACCACCAGTCCGCCACGCCCCTGCTTCCCGAGGCCTTCGAGGCGATGCGACCCTACTTCACGGAATATTACGGCAATGCGTCCTCCCTTCATCAGCATGGCCTCCGGGTGCGCGAGGCCCTAAAGAAGGCCCGCCAACAACAGGCCGCGCTCGTCGGGGCCGAGTCCGACGAGGAGATTTTCTTCACCTCCGACGGCACGGAGTCCGCCAACCTCGCGGTCAAGGGCGTGGCTTATGCCAACGAGCGCAAGGGCAAGCACCTTGTGGTCTCCGCCACCGAGCATCCTTCCGTGATGAACTCGGTCGAGTTCCTCGAAAAGCAGGGCTGGACCTGCACCCGGGTGCCCGTCAACGCCGAGGGCTTCATCCAACTCGACGCGCTTCGCAAGGCCATCACGCCCCAGACCGTCCTCGTCGCCGTCCATCATGTGAACCATGACATCGGCTCCATCCAGCCGATCCACGACGTTGGCGCCGTCTGCGCCGCCGCCGGCATCCCGCTCTACGTCGATTGCGAGGCCTCCGCCGGCTGGCTCCCGATCGACGTCCGCGCCATGGGCGCCTCCTTGGTCAGCTTTTCCCCGCATCGGTTCTACGGTCCCAAGGGCGTGGGCGTCCTCTACCGTCATCGTCGCGCCCGGCTCGTCTCCATCCTCCATGGTGGCGTCCAGGAGGGGGGGCGTCGTGCCGGCACCGAGAATATCCCGGCCATCGTGGGCGCCGGCGTCGCGGCGGAGGTCGCCGCCCGGGAACTGTCCTCCCGCTCTGCCCATGTCGCGCGTCTCCAGACGCGCCTCTGGGACGGGCTCTTGGCCAAGGTCCCGTTCATCAAGCTCAATGGACCCCTGCCCGGACCCGGGCGCGCCCCCAACAACATCAACATCTCCACCGAGTTCATCGAGGGCGAGGGCCAGCTCCTCCTCTGTGACCTCCATGGCATCGCCGTGGCCTCGGGTTCCTCCTGCGTCTCCAAGTCCCTGAAAATCTCCCACGTCCTCGCCGCCATCGGCCTCGACCACGCCCTCGCCCAAGGCAACCTCATCCTCACCCTCGGCAAGGACAACACCGAGGCCGACGTCGATTACGTCGTCGAGACCTTCGCCAAGATCGTCGGGAAGCTCCGTGGCATGTCGCCCATGTGGGACGAGTTCGAGCGCGGCGTCATCGACTCCGTCATCGCGCCGCGGGGTGTGGGGCGCTCCTTCAGCGAGCACGCCGCCGCCGTCTCCGGCAAGCCCGCTCACTGACCCGTCGGGTGCGGTGCGCCCCAGACATCCCCGCCCTCCGGCCCCGCCGCCGGCTCGATCGAGGTCACCCATCCCCCTCGCCATGCCACCCGCACCGCCTGCCCCACGCGCAACCGGGCCCAGCGCTTCATCGGAAGCTCGCAATCCCAGCACTCCCCCGATTCCAACGCCAGCCGCACCACGTACCGGGCCCGCACGCTCAGTTCCCTTTCGTTGTCCTCAACCCCCGTCGCGTGACGCTCGGCCTCGGATCCCGTCACCTCAGCCTGCTCCTCCCGCTCCACGCCCCTCGTCGGCGCCACGCTCCACCAGAAGAACCACGCCATTCGGCGCCCCCCGGGCGTCCAGCACGGCGCGGAAACCATCAACGCAGGGACCACAAGCCGCGCGCCCGGGAACAACCCTTCCCACGCAGACGACATCCACGCCGACACCACGACCACCGCGCCAAGGAAGACCACGCCCGCGAGCAGGGCCGGGACATCGACCCGGCCCGTCGGCTTCCAAAACCTTCGCGGGCAAATCATGGCGCGCGAAACCCCGGCCGTCCGGGAACCTGCCAGGACTCGTCGAAGAAACCCGCGTGCACGACCCGCGGCCCTGCTTGCCCAAAATCGCCCGCTCCACCCTCCAGCCGCCACACCGCCCAGTCCGGCAGGCGCGGCGTCTGCCGCGCGTTCGTCCCGTCCCAGTCAGCGAACGTCGGGCCGGAATTCACCACAAGGTACCGTTCCGGCGCCAACGCGTTGGGAAGGATGAAGGACGGCACGTGTGTCGTTGCGTCCACCGCAACGTCCCCAGCCACGAACCTCGAACGCGACCACCGCACCGCGCGCTCCGTCGCCATCGCCCGCCGCAGCAGGCTGTTCGAGTCCGGATCGCCCCATGCCACCACGTGAAACTGCCGCAACGGCTCGGGCGTGACATCCACGTCCCGCACCACGGGAGCCTCACCTCGAAACTGGGCGCGCCATTGGTTCGTGAAACGGCCCAGCGCCGCCTCGGTCCATGATTGTACCTTGGGCGAACGCGACCGGCCCGTGGGCACGACCACGAGAAACGGCGCCATGAAGGCGTCGTCGATGGGGCCTTGCAGCCCCGGCCTCTTCATGCGGCGCGCCCCCCATGCCGTTGCTGCCTCGTGCCGGAACCCACCCTTTCTTGCGCCGCTCGAACATCACACCGACTTCGCCAGCCATCTCCATGCAGGTCGTCGAGCCGTCGATCACCCACTCGACGCTGGCCTGGGTGACCCCGGGCGGACGGCGCGCCGAGAACCGTGTCACGCCATGCGTGGTGACCTCCACGCGGCCGGGACCCGTCACGCGCGCCTTCATCCGCGATTCCTTCCAATGCTCCTCAAGGCCCTCGAAGCGCAGCCATACGACGCCCTCGCCCGCCGGATGCCGGAGCGTGCGCGTGACCAGTTCCAGCTCTCGAAATGCGAGGGGAGGACCCTCCATCAACGCGTCGAAGCGCCGCGCCAGCTCCTGCTTGGTTCCGGGCTCATACCGATGCTCCGTGTTGGGTCCCACGAGGTGCTCCAGCACGAGCCCTTCCGCGCCCATCGCCTCCTCCATCACCCGCGCCGCCTGGATCTGGCGGTCCTTCTCGCCGCTGTACGCGATCAGGGGCACCTGCCTCAGGTTCGCCGCGGCCGCCGTGGCGTCGTACCAGCCCCACAACAGCCGCTCCCATGCCGTGATCGCCGGGTCGTCCGCCGCCTTCCCAATGTACCGGGCCGTCTCCGCGAATCCCGCGCCGGGCGCCGCCGCCCGCCAAAGCCCGGGATGATGCGCCGCCAGATGCCATGCACCGGCGCCCCCCATGGAAAAACCCCGGATCGACCTTTGCACCGGGCTCGCCCCATAGCTCCGCGTCGCATGCTCCATGGCCTCCAGCACGTCGGTCTCCCCGGCAAACTTGAACCCGTTGCAATACCGGCCGTAAGGATGCACCACCACGGCGTTGGACGGCGCAAACTCCCCCATGGACCGCAACCGTTCCCGGATGAAGCGCAGCTCGGTCAGCTTGTCGTCCCGTCCATGCAGCCACACGTCGAGCCGGCCGCCCCTCCGATAGCCCGGCCCCACCACCACGCCATAGGGCTGGAAGGAACGGTCCACCGCCGACTGGTAGCCCCGCACCACCAACCCCGTCTGCGCCAGCCAGTCCGCACGTCCCTCCCGGAGCTGGCGCGCCCGGTCGAATCCCATTTCCAACACGCGCCTCGCCTCGGCGACCTCGTTCGTGTGCTGGAACCCATCCCGCCCCAGCGCCCAGTCCACCGCCTTCCACAACACGGCCACGTCCGGAAGCAACCCGGGCGCGCCTTGCACTCGCCCCGCCATGGACTGCACCTCGCGCCCAAGACGGTCCGTCTCCTCCCGCAACGCCGCGCGCACGTCCCCGGGAACCGCCACGCCCGGCGGCGGCTCGATGCCGGCCGCATGCACCCACGCACCAAACGCCACGGCGAACACAACCCGGAGACAACGCATCGCGATCATGGGAGGGGTTCCGGGCCTCAACGGGTGGGCGGCCCAAACGCCATCAAGCGCGAGGCGGTCCGCACATGGATCCGCCCATGCGCGATGGCGGGCGTGGCCACCACCGGCTCGCCAAGCGGGTTCCTTGCCACCACGTCCAACGCGTCGCCAGCACGCACCACCACCGCCATCCCGGACTGCGCGACCACGCATACCCGGTCCCCGCTCGCGACCGGCGAGGCATAATGATCCCCCATGGTCCCAAGCCTTTCCTCCCGCAACACCGCCCGTCCCGTCGCCGCGTCCAGCACCGTGACAAGGCCCCCGTTCCGCACCATCCAGATGCGCTCCCCATGCCATAGCGGCGTCGGACAATACGGAAGCCCGCGATCGAAGGTCCATGCAACCGCCCCGGCCGTGATGTCGCCCGACCCCCCGGGCCGCACCGCCATGCCCACGTTTCGCGACGCGTCGAATGCATGCGCGGCGGCGGCGTATTCGTCCGCCGAGAGCACCCCGTCCTTGTTGGCATCAAGGTACGGAAAGTGTTGCCTCGCGGGCCCGGCCGGCACCTCGGATTGCGACAGCCGATGGTCATCGTCCGCGTCGCCCGCCGCCACCAGCGCATCCCATGCGGGCATGCGGCCCACGCCGGACCCGGCGGTCCAACCCGCCACGAACAGCATGCCCGGCCCCGCCACGGGCGAGCTCACCATCTCGTTGGGCAACCCGTTGACATGCCATGCGGGCGCGCCGTCGCGAATCGAGTAGGCGTCCAGGCGCAACGTCCCCGCCACCACCACCCACGCCGGGTCGCCCACCGGCCATGGAAGCGGCGTGGAAAACCCTCGCCGCGCATGCGGACGCCCTGCCCGCCAGCGTTCCTTCCCGTCGTGGAGCCCGACCGCCAGCAGGTACGACCCCGTGTCCTGGTCTTGGTTCAGCAACACAAGGTCGCCCGCGATCACCGGCGACGTGCCCGCCCCATGCTGCGTCACCGGCACCGGCAGCGGATGCCGCCACAACTCCACGCCCTCCCGGTCATGGCACACGAGACCAAACGGCCCAAAACACGAGACCACCCGGCGCCCGTCCGTAGCGCACGTCGCCGTGGCCGGGTTCCCCAGCCGCGCCCCGCGCTCCACCTTCCCCGGGGCGAACGCCCTCCTCCATGACTCGCCCCCCGTGCGTGCATCCAACGCGAGCACGAGGAGTTGGTTGTCCGCGAACCCAGTCAGGAAAATGCGGTCGCCGGTGACCACGGGCGACGAGTTGCCCGGGGGCACCTCGACGCCCCATGCCTCGTTCGTGCCGGGCCCAAACCGGTCCGGGAAGCCGCCCCGTCCAATCCCCGACGCGTTGGGCCCCCGGAACTGGGGCCACTCCAGCCCGGGCTCGGCCCCGAGGACGCCCACGGCAACAAGCCATGCAAGGCCCGCCGTCGTCCAACGAGCCCCGCCCCCGGACCATGTTTCCCGAAACGAACGCATCGAATGCTCCTCGCCATGCCCATCGCGGTCGCGCTGGCGCACGCGACGCGGGGGGTGACCCACGTTCCTATCCGGGAATCCGTGGCGAGTCACGCCGGGAGGCGCTGCCCGGGACGGAACGTGGCCCGTCCCGCCCTCACAACCAACGCAGCAGGGCCTCGGCGACGGCCAACCCGGCGCGTTCACCCGAGACGACGCCGCCATGGCGCAGGGCCTGAGCCTTCACCGAAGGCATGCCGTTGGCGGGGACGACGAGGTGGCGGGCGTACCGGGGCAGCAGCATGGGCAGGTCGTTGAAGTGATCGCCGGCGGCCAGCGTGTGGTCCGGGGCGATCCCAAGGATCCGTTGCAGCTCGGCCAGGGCCGTGCCCTTGCTGTACGCCGCATGGCTCAGCCGCACGTACACGTCGTTGCGCACCACCGACAACCCCGGGACCGACCGCGCGAAGGCGGCCAGCTCGGACTCGATGCGGTCCATCTGCTCGACGCTGCGGGCGATGGCGCACAAGGGCGACCATGGGTCGTCGTAGAACATGGCGTCATGGCGGGACTGGAGCCCTTCGAGGAGGTCGGGCAGCAGCTCGGCCATGCTGGCGAAGAGCCGGGCGTGGTCCTCATGGCAACGCGTGTTCCATGGCTCCACCGGGACATAGTGGCCGCGGTCGTTGATGAAAATCTCGCGCTCGACCAACACAAGGTAGTCGGGGCGCACCCTTGCTCCGGACCGACCCAGCGTCTCCATCAAGCTCTGCATCTCGCGCCCCGTATTGATCACCCACTTCACCCCGCGCCCCTGCAACGTGGCGATGCGTTCCTCGAACGCGGCCGGGATCGGCACCGGCGCGTTCTCCTCATGGATCGTCCCGTCGAAGTCCGTGGAAACAAGGCGCAGCTCGTCTGACATGGCCCGCATCGTCCACGGAAACAGCCGGGCATCCAAGGACGAGCAGCGCCCGCGAAACCACG
>CAIYFP010000374.1 GCA_903925515.1 uncultured Verrucomicrobiota bacterium | reverse complement strand
TGGAGCAACCCGAAGGGCCGCGGCTCTTTTCGCGTCCCACGTCGTGGCTCGCTCCTCACAGACCTCTGCGGGTCTGCTCGTCGCTCACGCCTCGTTGGACACGAAAATCCCTCGCGGCGAAACACCAGCCATTTGTGAGACACGACACTAGGGCGCGGTGCGAGCCTTGGAGGAGGCATGGCAGAAGCGGGCGAATTCATGGGAGAGGTGGGGAGGCACGAGCGCCCGGACATGGACCGAGTTGCTGGTGTACTCCTCCGCGAGGACCTGCCCGACGGCATGGAGGCGGGCGAGGAGCCTCGGCTGGTCGAAGGGGATGGAGAGGAGGAGCTCGTCGCGGACGGGCTTGAGGCTGACGCCAAGCTCGTCAAAAAGGGCATCAAAGCCCTCGCCGGTCCTTGCGGAGACAGCGACGGACTTGGCAAAGAGGTTGGACCACGTCAGGAGAAGGTCGCGTGAGGCGACGCGGTCGATCTTGTTGAAGACCATCAGGGTTGGCTTGCTGCCGGCTCCGATCTCGGCGAGGACGGCCTGGACGGAGCGGACGTGCTCCTCGGCGTGGGGATGGGTGATGTCCACGACATGGAGGAGGAGGTCGGCCTCGACGACTTCCTCGAGGGTGGCCTTGAAGGCCTCGACGAGGCCGTGGGGAAGCTTGCGGATGAAGCCGACGGTGTCGCTGAGGAGGACGTTCTGGTTGGTGGGGAGGCGAAGACGGCGGGTGGTGGGGTCGAGCGTGGCGAAGAGCTTGTCCTCGGCGAGCACGGCGGCGCCGGTGAGGGCGTTGAGGAGGGTGGACTTGCCGGCGTTGGTGTACCCGACGATGGAGGCGAGGGGCCATTGGTGGCGTTGGCGGCCGTCGCGTTGGGTGGCGCGTTGGCGACGGACGACCTCGAGCTCGTCCTGGATGCGGTCGATGCGTTCCTGGGTCTTGCGGCGGTCGGCCTCGAGCTGGGACTCGCCCTCGCCGCCAATCGCGCCGAGGCCGCCGCGTTGGCGGGATAGGTGGGTCCAGAAGCGTGTGAGACGGGGGAGAAGGTATTGGAGGCGGGCGAGCTCGACCTGAAGCTTGCCCTCGCGGGTGCGGGCGCGTTGGGCGAAGATTTCGAGGATGAGGGAGGTGCGGTCGAGGACCTTGCAGCCAAAGGCTTCCTCGAGGTTGCGCGTCTGCGCCCCGGAGAGCTCGTCGTCGAAGATGACGGTATCCACGCCGAGCTCGCGGCATTGGGCGGCGAGCTCCGCCGCCTTGCCCGGGCCGACGAAGGTGGCGGGGTTGGGGGCGTCCAGTTTTTGGGATCCCGATCCCATGACTCGGGCGCCTGCCGTGGTGGCAAGCTCGCCGAGCTCGTCCATGGCGTCGCGGACGTCCCATGCCGACCGGGACTTCAGCTCGACGCCCACCAGGAACACGTTCTCGGAGCGACGCTCTGCGGTTTCAACCAGTGCCTTCAATGCGTGGGCGGCAGGGTTCCGTGTCGCGCGGCAACATTCAAGGCTTCGGCTTGGCCCCTGATCCGCGCACCCGGAGCTTTTGAGTGCCCGGTTCTCGCGTCACGCTGCGCCGACGAAAGCTCGAAAGGACAGGTGCTCGTGGCGTCATGGCTTAAAAAAGCCCCAAGCCGCCTCATGCACGGATTCCGAGTTGCATGAAGAGGGGAATGGCTCACGCCATGCCGCCATGACGCGAAGAATGCGGTCTCATGGATGCCCACCCGCTGCGACCGCGTGTTGGTATGAAGCCTCCCGCAACTCGCCCGCTTGAGGATCGCGAGCTTCCCGCCTCCTTGCGCGAGGATTGGGCTTGGCCATGGAGGGGACCGAGGCGGGGACTGCAACGTCTTGAATGTGGGTTGGACTTGGACAAGCATGGCCCTCCGTGGAGGCGAGGGGAGCGGGTTTCAAGGAGCAGGAGAAAGGGGGCAAGCATGAAGGAGAAGGAAGCTTGGAAGGGCAGGCACGTCGGGCATGAAGGGAAGGATGCCGCATGGGCCGCCGTGCCGCGTGGTTGGTTTGTGGCGATTGGGATGGTGTTGCTGGCGATGCTGTTGGCGCCGCTTTTCCTCATGAAGCTATGGAGCGTGACGCCGGATGGGTTTGCCCCGGTGATTCGCATCAGCGTCCTGGACCGGGTTCAGGCTAAGATGCTGGGGCGGTCGGCGGCGAAGCACTTTGCTGCGGGACGGTTGAAGGAGGCGGGGCTGAGCTGGAGGGAGGCGATCGCGAACAACCCGGTCGATTTGGCCGTGATTCGGGAATGGACACGCGCCGCGATCTCCTCCGGGCAGCGGTTTGCAAGGGATGGCATCGTGCCATGGAACGAATCGCTCTGGATGCTCAGGCTTGGCGGGACGAACGACACGGACCTTGATCTCGTCGTGCGGTTGTTTGGGCGAATGGGAAACGACGAGGCCGTGCTTGAACTGGGTTCTCAGCGATTCGCTGGCCTCGGGCCGGCTGGGGCCGGGGATGTGTTGAAGGCGACGTTTCGGTCGGGGGACATGAAGACGTTCGACGCGATGTGGGCAAAGCGGAGCAAGGATCTCGAGTCGGACGCCGAGCTGGCGCTGTACCGGGCGGCATGGAAGGCGCAGTGGGGGCCCGCCGGCACGGCAAGCGAGGGGCGACAGATGCTCCAGTCGGCCCGGGACAACCCCGGACTGCGGGTAGCAGCACTGTCGTTAAGCCGGTTGATCGCAAGGGAACGCCTGGATGTTGACGAGCATTCGAGGTTGCTGGGGGCGTTGTCGGACGAGGGGGCGGCGACGGTGGATGATCATGTGGATCACTGGAGGCTGCTCGCGTCACTGGGACGGCTCGACGAGGCGAGGAAGCTCGCGGGCTCGGCGACCTTGCCGGTGGTGCGGTTGCAGGACGCCCGCTCGTTGGGCGAGGCATTCTTTGGTTTGGGCATGACGGAGCAGGCGATTGCCGTGGCCGAGAACCTGCCCGGCGGCATGGCGCCGGACGAGCGGTTGGTTTGGCTCCGGGCGCGTTGCCTGTACGAGTTGAAACGATGGGATGACCTCCGCGCGCTGGGATTGCTGGTGCGCAACAATCCCCGGATGGGACCCGGGATGGTCGGCTGCGCTCATGCGCTGGAGGCGATCGCAAGCAAGAACCTGAACCGGCTGGAGCCCGCGTCCGATAGTGCAAGGATGGCGGCCGCGACCACGAACGGACCGCCCCGGATCGTGATGCCCTTGGCCATGAAGCTCTCGGCCGCCGGTTTCCCGGCCGAAGGATTGGCCATGCTCAAGGGAGTGGCCTCGGGGCAGGAGGACAGCAAGGATTACTGGCAACAGAGGATGGCCATGGCAGGGGCGGCAGGGGACACGGCGGATTTCAAGTTGGCCACGGCCGCCATCCTCAGGATGGACCCCGATAACTCGGGCGCCGCAAACAACTATGCGGTTGCCTTGCTGCTTGCACGGGAAGCCTTGCCCGAAGCCCTCCGCATCACCTTCGCGAACCACACCAAGTACCCCGGGGCTGTTGGCTTCGCGATCAATCACGCCATGGCCTTGACGCTCAACAACCGTCCCGACGACGCGGCCCGGCTCCTTGTGTCGATCCCCTTGTCGAAGCTCGCCCCCGGTGACGCAGCCAACTATCGGGTTGCTTGGTTTGACATCATGGCAAGGAGGCGGGACTGGGACGGGGCGAGGAAGCAGCTGGAAGGCGTGGACCTCACAAGCCTGCTGCCGGCTCAACAGGCCCGCATTGCCGCCGAACTCAAGGATTTCCCCCCTCCGTGATGGGGTCGGGTACCGTCAAGCTTCCGGTGGTTTCGCTCGCCGGGGTTGGCCCGGCTGAACGACGTGCACGCCCGCCGTGCCCAAGAAAATGGCCTGCACACATCGGTTGCTGTCTCCGGGGCGGGCTTGACCGGTTTGTCAGGCGGACTCCGCCTCGGCACTACCCGCAGCCGGCACTTCCTGTCCATCCATCCGTCGGGCAGCACTCTTACTCTCCCGCAGACGCGTCCCGCCGCATCCTGCTCGATCCCGCTTTCAAGCTGAAGCCCCCACCGCCTGCGACGAACGGCGACTGAAGTCCTCCAGTGGATTCTCCCACGCGTTCATCTCGAGGTGCCTGCCCTCAAGTTGCGCAACCCATGCCCTCAAACGGGCCCGGCGGTCGCGCGTGGCATGAGTCGCGGCCCCGTAACCCCTGAAGGTGAGGGTTCTGGCCGGGTCGAGCAGGGATTCGACGGGTCATAAGCGCCGCGGTGCAGGCCCCGGCTTCGTCGATGATGGTAATCGCTCCAATCCCTTTCATCCGTGCATCCCTTTAATGCGTCGTGCCTCGACTTCGTGGTCCCCCTTCGTGGAAACCGATCATCGCGGCGTCGGTAGCCGCCGTTTCGCCCCGCAAGTCCGTATTCGGCCGTCAAAAGCCCGAATCCTGGCGGCAGAGTCGTCTGGCTAGCCGCGCCCCCCACCCTTTTCTGCTGCCCCAAACGCTTTGCCAGCCAGCGATGCGATGCTTTTCCCAGGAAAAGCCGCTTTTCTTGGGGCACCTGCCTCCATTCTTGGGAAGAAATGGCGCTTTCCCCGCGACGCACTGCACTGCCGGCCAAAAAGAATGCAGTTCTCGCCGTCGAATGTCCGCTTTCAGACCCAAAAGACCGACATCCGAGGTCAACCAAGCACCTTTTCCGACGCGCAAAGGCGCGGCTTGATCACGCAGACGTTAAAAATGACCTCGAACATCAACCGCGAGGCCTCCGAGTAGCCCAGCCCCCGTGCGACCCATCCCCCGTCGCAAGCGCAAGGTCGGCCTCGTGCCCTTCTACACCTCGCGCCCGCTCGCCCAACGCCACACGCCTCGGACTCGACCTCCACCCCGCCACCACCGGAATCCTCCAGGCCGACTTCCTCCACTGGACGCCACCCCCGCCCCACGACGACGCCCACGCCAACATCCTCACCGTGGGCAACCCTCCCTTTGGCCAAAGGGGCAGCATGGCCATCGCGTTCCTCAACCGCGCATGCCAATTCAGCCGGGTCGTCGCCTTCATCCTGCCCCGCTCGTTTCGCAAGGACACCTTCCTCAACCGCATCGACCGACGCTTCCACCTCGTCCACCAG
>CAIYFP010000373.1 GCA_903925515.1 uncultured Verrucomicrobiota bacterium | reverse complement strand
TTCGAGGCCCGGCAAAAGCGCTTCACCGTTGGCGATGAACACGACCACCTCGACCTCGTCTTTTACCATCGAATCCTGCGCTGCCACCTGCTCATTGATTTGAAAACCCGCGCCTTCCGGCACGGAGACGCCGGGCAGATGAGTTTCCACCTCAATTACTGGAAGGCCGAGATGATGCAGCCCGGCGACGAGCCGCCCGTCGGCCTCATCCTTTGCACCGACAAAAAGGAAACCCGCGTGGACTACGCCACAGCCGGGCTGGACCAGCAGATCTTCGTCTCCCGCTATCTCGTTGCCCTGCCCAAGCCTGAGGAACTCGAACGCCTTATCGAAACCGATCGCGCCGCGTGGGAGCAACACCACGGCGCCGACGCCGAACCCCAAGCCGACTGACCACCATGCCCACCATCACACTTCACGGCTGCGCCCCAGTGCCGCTGGCCCATTATCTCAAGGCCCTAGGTATCCTCCGCCTGGTGTCGGAGCAGCGCGACATTTACGCAAAAGCCGCTTGGCGCGATGACCATCTGGAGCTCTGGACAGAACTTGATTCGGATGCGCTGGTGAGGTTCTTCCTCGCTGAATACAGCCCGTCGCCGGTGCTGGCTCCATGGAATGGCGGTAGCGGCTTCTTTCCCAAGGATAACAAGGAGGCACTTTCAGCAATTAAAGGAAGCGGTATCCCCCGACTGACTGCCTATCGCTCAGGCATTGCAGCCGCCAGCAAGGAAGTTGAGTGCTTGGGTCTTAAGGAAAAGCCCGATGGCGACATGAAGGGACTCCTGCTGCAAAGGTGCCGCAACGCGTTTCCTGAAGACGTGCTCGACTGGCTTGATGCGGCTTTAGTGCTGGGGCAGGACGGCGCGAAGTTCCCTCCGCTGCTTGGCACGGGCGGCAATGACGGACGCTTGGAGTTTACCAATAATTTCATGCAGCGGATCACCGACGTGATGGATCCGCAAACCGGCAAGCCGACATCGGATTCCGAGCGATGGCTGAGGGCGGCATTGTTCGCGGAATCCTCCCTTGGGTTGGCGACTAAGGCACCCATCGGACAATTCTATCCAGGCGCGGCGGGAGGGGCCAATTCGACCTCAGGTTTTGACGGTGCATCTGCGGTCAACCCTTGGGATTTCATTCTGATGATTGAAGGCGCGCTGCTCTTTGCAGCGGCTTCAGTGAAACGTCTCGAGATCGGCGATGACGGTACCCTTGTCTATCCTTTTTGCGTTCGGCAGGCAGGGGTCGGGTACGCAAGCGCCGCAGGCACGGATGAGGCCGATGCGCGTTGCGAGATGTGGATGCCGCTTTGGAGCGAGCCCACGAAGCTTGGCGAGCTTCGCTCCATATTCAGCGAAGGCCGTGCTCAGGTTAGGGGCCGCTCCGCCCGCAACGGCGTGGACTTCGCGCAAGCCGCCGTGACGCTCGGTGTTGATCGTGGGATCGGGTCCTTCCAGCGATACGGCTTTCAAGTTCGCAATGGGCTATCCTACTTCGCCACTCCATTGGATCGCGTCATGGTCCGGCGAAACGCCCACGCCGACATGCTTGCGGACATCGAGCCATGGCACGATCGCCTGCGCCAAAAGGCCGGACCAAGGGCCGAGCCGCCGGCGTCGATCGGTCGTGCACTCAACCAGGTTGAGCGCCGCATCTTCGAGGTTTGCCGCCAAGGCACTGCCGCGAATGTTCAATCCCTCCTGGCCGCGCTTGGTGCGACTCAACGTGCCCTCGGACGCAGCTTCAAATGGACGACTGAAAACTACCTGCGTCCGCTCCATGGGCTGGGTGTGCGCTGGCTGGCGGTCTCGGACGATGCGTCGCCTGAGTTCCGCCTCGCCCAGTCCCTCGCCGCCACGCGCGCCTGGGTTGGCAACGAGACCCTTTGGTTCCGGCAACACCTGGAACCATTGAGCATGGGCTCCAACAGGGATCGCTCATGGGCGAGTTGGGCGGATCAACCCACGAACGACATCGCATGGCACGACGGCGACCTGTCCGAAGCGCTCAATGCCATTCTCATGCGCCGCATGATTCGCTTAGGCCAATCGGGTGCAAGGGGTTGGCCTGACTGGTCACCACGCCCTGCCTCTCTGGAAGACATCACCGCCTTCATTGAGGGCCGCGTGAACGAACCACTTCTCGCCGACCTAATTTGGGGCCTTGCCCTCGTGGATTGGGCGCGTGTTCCTGAAGTGCAGCAACGGACCGTGACGACCGAAGCCATTCCGTCTTCCTTCTATGCGATGCTCCGCCTGTGCCTCCGCCGGGCAAGCCATCGGGGTGAGGAAACATCCATTCCACTGGTGCCGGCAATTTTTCACCGCGCCATCGCCGGCGATGGTTCAGCGGCGAGTGAGCTTGCTGCCCGCCGTCTTCAAGCCTCCGGCTATGCGCCGCTTGTGCGCAAGCTTCCCGTCGCCGGCCACATCTCCCGGCGTACGGCAGCGTCGATGTTGTTCCCCATAGCCCCTTCTGATTTCCGCATTCTCGAACACATGATTCTCAAACAACAAAACGAACAAACCGCATGAACATCACCGCACTCAAAGACCAACCGCGCCTGCTTCTCAAGGCCGCACTCCAACCGCTTCAGGGCTCGCGATTCCAACCCACTGGCTTCCCCGACCTCGGCGCAGCCACTTTCGAGGGTCCGGACGGCAGGAAGATGCTTCTCGTCGAATCCGCGCAGAGCATGGCGAACCGGCTTGAGGCAGTTTGCTGGGACGCCGTCGCCAACGATTGGGTCGCACCGCTCCAGGGCGTGCCTGTCGTGAAGGTCAACGATAAGGCCGGGAAGGCGCTCACCAACTCTGTGCTTGAGGCACACCGGCTTAATTCGCCGTACATCCTCGAGGGCAAGGACAAGTCTTTCCTCGCCAAGCTGCAATCGGAGCTTGCTGTAGCCGACAAGGGCATGGTGGATCTCAAAAAGCTGGCAACCACACTGCTCAAGTATGACGCGAACGCCCTGCTGCACGGCGTTTTCCTTGCCAAGAAAGAGATTGCTGGAGGTCGCATGCGCCTTCCTCGCGCGCTCACGGCATTTATTGAGGCCGATGGAGTTAGTGTTGCAGCTAGTGGCGGTGTGAAGAACGACAGCGTGGATCCGTCTGGTGACACGGCCAAGGGCTTCGGCAACGTCCCATTCCACCGCGAGGAATTCACCGGAAATGTCACCGTCTTCTTCAACCTGGACCTTGCGCTCATCCGTGGATTTGGACTTGGTGAGGCAGCGGAGAGCCTCCTCATCGGGTTGGCTCTTTTCAAAATCCAGCGGTTCCTCCGCGACGGGCTGCGCCTCCGGACGGCATGCGACTTGGAAATCAAGGAGGGATCAAAGCTCGAAGTGCAGCGGCCGAGAGAGTTTGTCATGCCATCGCTGGCCGAGTTGGAAGCAGCACTACCCAAGCTCATCAAGTCCGCAGAGGCAGGCTTCGCGAAGCCCAGCGCCACGACCCTTACCTACGAGGATTGATTCATGACCGTCCTTGAACTCAGCTTCCCGGCGGGCCGCTATCACGCGACTCCGTGGGGACGGCACGTCAACGAGGGGGCGGTTGAATGGCCGCCCTCGCCATGGCGAATCCTGCGCGCGCTCATTGCGACTTGGCATCTCAAGGCGGATAGCACCATTGGTGAGCCGCTTCTGCGCTCGCTCGTTGAAAAACTGAGTGTGCCACCTCGGTTCCACCTGCCGCGCGCGACGACCAGTCATACCCGTCACTACATGCCGCTGCGGAATGGTGAACCCACCAAGGTCTTTGATACCTTCATTCAGATCCATGAGGGAGATCCCCTGTTCATCGAATGGAGTGCAGCCCTAAACGATGACGAGAGGTTCGCGTTGAAGACATTGGCCGAACGAATCAGCTACTTCGGGCGTGCCGAAAGCCTCGTCATCGCCCGCTTGATCGATGACCTGCCTCAAGGGGTTGGGGAAACGCATTCCGCCTCGGAACCCTTGTCCAACTTCGAGAGCCTCCCGCCCAGATCCGAGTTGGTGCGGGTGCTGGCTCCTGCTGCACCCGCCGCCTACCTCGCGTGGCGCAATCAGTTCGAGGCCAGGGCCATCGCGGACCTTGGTCCCAAGCCCACGGCCGCGCAGAAGAAGAGGTTGTCTAAGATTCCCTCCGATATCTTGGCGGCCCTCCATGCCGACACCGGTGACTTGCAAGCGGACGGGTGGAACCTCCCACCCGGAGCTGGGTTTGTGAACTACAGCCGCCGCGAAGACGCCTTTGCACCCGCCACGCGACCACGCATGTCTCGCAAGGGACCATGGCCCACCGTGGCTCGTTTTGCCGTCGTGAGCGCCGTTGCTCCAAGCATCACCCAGGCGGTGTCCATCGGTGACCGCGTGCACGACGCGCTTTGCAAGTGGTCTGACCAAGGCCGGGGCCGGGCCACGGTGTTCACCGGGCTTGATGCGGAGGGAAGGTCGCTTCCAGGTCATCGTCATGCCCACATTCTTTGCGAGGCGAATGGGGAGTGCGATTCGGTCACCCACGTCACGGTCTGGGCCCCGATGGGATTTGACGATATCGCCTGTCTGGCGCTGAGGCGGTTGAACAAGGTGTGGGGGTATGGCGGCCACGACCTGCGCCTTATCCTGCATGGGATCGGCCAACCTTCGGAGTTTGCAGACTGCAAGCTCTTTGGCTCGTCGAAATCATGGCGCTCCGTCACCCCTTTCGTTTCGACCCTGCATGCGAAGACCTATCGCGATGGGCGCCCGAAGCTCGATGCTGGAGGTTGGCAGCAAGGTTCCGCCGGCCATGATCTTCTCCGCCATCTTGCGGCGCACCCGCAAGGAGCTGGAGCATCCATTCGCCAACTTGAGGAACGAGATGCCCCTTTTGGCTTCGGAAACAGAAACCTTCGCTCGCTCCAGTTTCAAACCCGTCGTCAGGGCCACGGATCGCGTGGAAATGGC
The DNA here is from genome assembly GCA_903925515.1 of uncultured Verrucomicrobiota bacterium. Taxonomy (GTDB): domain Bacteria; phylum Verrucomicrobiota; class Verrucomicrobiia; order Limisphaerales; family UBA9464; genus UBA6176. The sequence goes on along the minus strand of CAIYFP010000373.1, from coordinate 3,591 downwards.
TCTGGGAGCGCATTCGAGATTACCTTCACCGAGGTTGTCACCGGCCCTTTGGCGCTTGGCTACGGAGCCCACTTCGGCCTTGGCCTGTTCGTGCCCGTGTGAGGGCAACCGTGTACCATCGGCGGCCCATGAAGGCCTAAAGCCCGGGGACACGGTCCGCAGGCACGAGACGACCCCCTTTTCGTGTATTTCGTGTATTTCGTGGTTCCATTCCTTCCCGGCGTTGACGTGTCTCGCATGGTTTCCTTGCACCCACGACGGGCAGCAAGCTCTCCCCCTGGAGCCATAGGCAATGGGTTTGAGCCTCGGGGTTTGGTGAACCACGAAATACACGAATCACACGAAAAACCGCGCCCACTGTTCCCGGGGCATGGATGCGGCGTGGCAGGTGTCATGGGGAACGTTCTTGGTTGAACGCCCATGGCCGCGTGCCCGGACGCGGCGCGCTTCACGCGCCCCTGGCCAGCCTGTCCATGCTCAGGCTGTTGGAATGGTGCCCACGATGCCAACGGCTTCTTCACTGGCTGGCTTAGCCGTAACAATGCAATTGGATCGGTCGAGCTTGCTGGATCTTCTTTCGCAAGAGATTCGTCCTTCGCTCGTTGCGGGCCTGGCACCGGCCCGCGCCTCGCTCACTCCTCGGCTTGCGAAAGAATCTGTGGCGCAATCACTTCCCTCCCGACTGCATCGTCCCGGCTTAGGCTTGGATTGCCTCGGTTTTTCCTTCCGGTGTATCCAACGCCGATGCCAAGACGATCCAAAAACCATTCCCAACGCGACGGCGACGGCCTCGGGCCCTTGTTTGCAGGTCTCGATGCAACCCCGTCGAAGGCCGAGTCCGTTCCCGTGGAGGAATCCTGTTCCATGGCCATCGCCCCACCGCCGACATTCGAGGGCCGCAAGGAGGTTTCGGCCGGGGTGGATGCGGTGGCGGACCTTCGGGTTCCATCGCGGCAAGATCCGGTGGCTCCCGACTCCGTCCCGGCTTCCACCGCCGGCAATCCCATCTTCGACCAGGCCCTTGAGATCCTTCGTCGCGAGGGCGTGGGGCAGGGGAATGCCGCGGCTGACGTCGTGCGCGCGCCCGAGGTTCTTCCGGCTCGGATGTTGAACGAGTTCGTGTATTGCCCGCGCCTCTTTTACTACGAGCACGTCGAGGGGGTCTTTGTGGAAAGTTCCGACACGGTGCGCGGGGCCGCCTTGCACAAGCGGGTGGATTCCGGGACCGGCGCGATGCCGCCATCGGGGCATGGGGCCGGGGAGCCTGCGGAGGCATCGGCCATGAGTTCTGCCGCAGACGGGCCTGCGGCCTCGGCCGCCGAGGAGCCCGAGGTCATTCATTCGCGCAGCGTCACCCTGGGATCGGAGCGGCTTGGGGTGATTGCGAAGCTGGACTTGGTGGAGGTGCACGGGTCGCAGGATGCAGGCGGCATGCGGGCGGGATTCGTCGCGCAGGAGGTGGTTCCCGTGGATTACAAGTTGGGCAAGCCACGCGAGGGAGCCGATGCCAACGAGCTGTGGCCCACGGACCAAATGCAGCTTGGAATCCAGATCCTGTTGCTGCGCGAGAATGGCTACGCGTGCAACGAGGGCGTCATCTACTACCGCGCGACCCGTCAGCGCGTGCGGTTCGAGCTGACCGCCGAGCGCGAGGCATGGGTGCTCCAGCAGATCGCGTCGGCCCGGGCCACCATGCAAGGACCCATCCCGCCGCCCTTGGTGTCGTCCCCGAAGTGTCGTCGGTGCTCCCTCGCGCCGATTTGCATGCCGGATGAGACGCGGATGCTTTCAAGGGAAGAAGCCCCTGGGGAGAGACGTGTCGAGGGCGAACGGGACGACGGCTCGGTCGGGGCTGGCCCCGTTCCGCAGGAGGAGGCGGCCCCGCGTCGTCTGATGGCCGCGCGCGACGACAAGCGCGCCTTGTACCTCAACACCCCGGGCCTTCGCGTGGGGCGCAAGGACGAGACGTTGACGGTGAAGGACGACGACCGGCTGGTGGACGAGGTCCGCCTGAAGGACCTGTCGCATGTCGCCCTGTTCGGGAACATCCAGCTCACGACCCAGGCCATCCAAGGACTGTGCGACGCCGAGATTCCCGTCACGTACTTCTCGGGCGGCGGTTGGTTCTATGGCATGACCCGGGGGCATGGGCTGAAGAACGTGTTCCTTCGCATCGAGCAATTCCGGCTCGCCCGCGATCCCGACACCTGCCTTCGCATGGCTCGGTCCTTCATCCACGGCAAGATCCGGAATCACCGGACCTTGCTCATGCGCAATCACGTCGATGCACCCGCCGCCACGCTCGTGCGGCTCAAGTTCGCCGCCGCCGACGCCCTCAAGGCGACGAGCCTTGAGCAACTCCTGGGAATCGAGGGCGGGGCCGCCGCCGCCTATTTCTCGGAGTTCAAGGGGATGCTTCGCGCCCAGGACCCGGCCGACGACGAGCTCCCCTGCGCGGAAAGTCCCGGTCCGAAGCCACCCTCGTTGTCCTTCGACTTCAACGCCCGGCAACGCCGTCCGCCCACGGACCCCGTCAACGCCATGCTTTCCTATGCCTACAGCATCCTCTCGAAGGACTGCACCATCGCCGCTGCCGCCGTGGGGTTTGATCCCTACGTGGGCTTCTACCATCAACCGCGATTCGGACGCCCGGCCATGGCCCTCGACCTCATGGAGGAATTCCGTCCCTTGGTCGCGGAAAGCGTGGTCCTCACCGCCATCAACACCCGCATGGTCACGCCCGGCGACTTCGTTGCCGCAGGCCAGGCGGTGAACCTCACGCCCTCGGGTCGGAAGAAGTTCCTGCTGGCCTACGAGCAACGCATGAACAGCCTCCTGACCCATCCGTTGTTCGACTACAAGGTGAGCTACCGCCGCGCGCTGGAGTTGCAGGCCCGCATCCTCGCCAAGGCGCTCACGGGCGAGATCCCCGAGTACGTTCCCCTGACGACCCGTTGACACGCGAGTGCCGCCGTCATGAGAACCACCTACCTCGTCTGCTATGACATCGCCGATCCCAAGCGACTCCGCCGCGTCTTCAAGACCTGCCGGAACTTCGGCGACCACCTCCAGTTCTCGATCTTCGAGTGCGACCTGAACCCGACGGAGAAGGCCCAGCTTGAGACGGCGCTCCGAGACATCATCCATGGGACCGAGGACCAGGTCTTGTTCGTGACCTTGGGGCCGTCGGAAGGGCGTGGGACGCGGGTCATCACGTCGTTGGGGATCCCCTACGTGGCCATGGATGCCCCTTGCTTCATCTTCTAGCGATTGGCCAGCATGGCCATGGATCTTTGACAGTCGAACCAACGCGAGCGCCCGGGTGACGCGGGAAACCCCGGGGCCGCTCGCATGTTGCAAGCCCTTGAAGCGGCGTTGTTTCCGTGACCGCTTCGCGGCCGCAGACTCGTGCCTGGTTGTCTTGAAGGGAGGCGGTCGCGGGATTGACTCCCAGCCTCACCCTGGCAAGCATCTGCGCGTCCGCTATCTCCGCGCTTACCAAAGCGCGGCCCCGTTGAAGCGTCTTGTCGCGTCCCCAGGAGGACGGGTCCGTCTGGGATCTCCGCGCTTACCAAAGCGCGGCCCCGTTGA
>CAIYFP010000372.1 GCA_903925515.1 uncultured Verrucomicrobiota bacterium | reverse complement strand
CCGACGGCGTGCACTCCCCCCGGGGTCGAGCGCTCGCCGAGGACCGGCGCACGATCAAGGAGGTCACCCCCGAACGTCTCGACCGGCGGGCCGTTGTCGGGTCGCCCCGGGCTGGGGCCAATGCGATCCTCGTCGCACCCGGCACCACGCCGGACCGGCTCGAACGTGGTCCCATCCTCGGCTCGCCTCGCGGGCGCGAGGCGTTCGGGTTCGGGGGCAGCTCAAGATAGCGGGCTCGCACGGGTAACGATGCCAAGCCTCCGCAATCGCTGACCGGCCATGCGGGCCGGGGTCGCAAGGCCCGGGCCCGCCTCCCCTTTTTCTACCCCTGCCCGATGCCCACCCCATGAACGACGCTCGTCCCCCCGGATCCTTGGGTGCCTTCCTTCGCGGTGCCCTTCCGGAGCCTCCCCTCCCGGCTGGCTTTGCGCATGCCGTGCTCCGCCGCATCCATCGCGACGACGCGCCATGGCTGCAAGGCATCGCCGACATCGTCTCGTTCCTGAAGCGTCCCTTTTCCATGGCCATCATGACGCTCGCGATGGCCGTCGGAGCATGGGACGGCCTCCGCGACGGCGCCAGCGACGCACGAGTCCGCGCCGAGAGGGCTCACGTGTTGGCAGTCGATCCGGAGTCGAGCGCCTTCGCCCCATGAGACGGCCGATTGCATCGTTCGCCGCGCTCATGGCGGGCGCGTTCATGGCGTTCCATGTCGGCGACGACGTCGGCCGGTGGGCCATGCGGCTCGCGCCAGCGCCGGGCGACGTGACTTGGTTGCGGATGGAGTTTGGCGCCGGAAAGGAGCAACTGGAACGCCTCGCAGGGATGCAGCAGATCTACCGGGGTCGGTCGGCGGCGCAGGTGGAGGAAGTCGAGGAGGCCAGCCGCCGCGTAGCCACGGGCCTTGATCGATCCGGGACCTTCACCTCGGCCCTGCGCGAGGACCTCGCGGCGTTGGAGGCGGCCCGTGCCAAGGCGCACGAGCTGGCGCTGGAGCATTGCATGGAGGTCGCGCGCGTCCTCGGGCCCGTCCACGGCCCGCGGTACTTGCACGAGATGGAACGTGTCTTGATCGGCCTCGCCCCGCGTCATCATTCGTCCGTTGCGCACGCAAGCCGAAAACTTCCTCCCACCTCTCAGTCACGCCGATGACAGACCTCCTGCCTGATGGCAAGCACGCCGACGGATCGTCGCCCGGCATCGACCCCGACCTCCTCGACCGGGCCGACATGTCAGGGGTCTGCGCCGGGGACGACGCGGCGATGGCGAGGCTCGTCGAACGTCACGGCCCGGGTCTGCTGCGCTACCTGCAACGCATGCTGGCGCACGAGTCCGACGCTGCCGACCTTGCCCAGGAGACCTTCGTGCGCCTGCATCGCGAGTGTCGGCGTTACGACTCGCGGCGGCGGCTGCGGACGTGGCTGTTCACGATTGCTGGGAACCTTGCGCGGAACCAGCTCCGATGGCGCGCCCGCCACGCCGCCGACTCCCTGGACGAGGAGGAACCCGGCGAGCCTGCCCTCATCCAATCGCTTCCCAGCAACGTCCCGGCGCCGGTCGATGCCATCCTCGACACGGAACGGAAGGCGGCGGTGCGCGACGCCATCGACTCCCTGCCCGAGGCCATGCGCGCGGCCCTTCTCCTCGTGGACATGGAGGACTGCTCCATGGCCGAGGCCTCCTCCATCCTTGGCATCCCGGCCCGCACCGTGGAGTCACGCCTGTTCCATGGCCGGAGACGATTGCGCGATCGACTTCGGGGTGCGCTGGGTGGGACGTCGTCGTCCTGCACCGCATGAAGCACCCGCCGGACGGGGCGCGCGGACGGAAGCCCGTCGCGGCGGAGCACGCGGCATTGGATGCTTGTTTGCCATCGGACCGCCGGTAAGTTTCGGCGTGACGAGCATGGGCGCGGAACGCAAGCCGTTGAAGATGGTGGGATGCCCGCATTGCGGGGCGAAGGTTTTCATCCCAGGGGACCTCGCGCCCTTGGCGGCGGCGGATTGCTCGAAGTGTGGCGGGTCGATCATG
>CAIYFP010000371.1 GCA_903925515.1 uncultured Verrucomicrobiota bacterium | reverse complement strand
CGGCCAGTTCGCTGCCTTGAAGCCCTCGTCAACTGCCGCTTTGAGGGTGAAACCTGCCCCGGCGGCCAACCGGCGGTTTCATGGATGGACGCCAAGACGCCAAGAGGACCTGTCGTTTTTACCCTCGTCGGCGCAGCGTGAGGCGAGAACGGGGCCCTCAAGAAGGGCTTGCGCGGGGATCTGGGGGTGATGCGATGGCTTGGCTGCGGGCGCCCGGGTTGGGTAGGCTCGGGGATTCCTATGAAGAAACGAGCGGGCGCGTGGGTTCGTGGTGCCGTGATGATGGCGGCGGCATGGCTTGTCATGACCGGGTGCAAGCCTTCGGGTGCTGCGGGGGGCGGAGCCGGCGAGGGGGGAGGCGGGGGCAGCAAGCGCCTGATGGTGGGGTTCCTCCCGAAGTCGAAGGGCAACGCATACTTCGTGTCGTGCCGGGAAGGCGCCGAGTCCGCTGCGAAGGATCTGGGGGTGGAGCTGGTTTTTGACGGGCCGGTCAGCCCGGACCCGGCGCGGCAGAGCGAGATCGTGGAGAACTGGATTTCGCTGGGGATGGATGCGATGGCGGTGGCGTGCGAGAACAAGGACGGGATCTCGACGGCGCTGCGGAAGGCGCGGGCGAAGGGCATCCCGGTGGTGACGTTCGACGCGGACGCGCTGGCGGACGCGCGGGACTACTTCGTGAACCAGGCGACGCCCGAGGGCATCGGCAACGCGTTGATGGACGAGGCCGCGCGCCTGTGCGGCGGGTCGGGCCAGTTCGCGATCATCACGGCGTCGTTGACGGCGCAGAACATGGTGGAGTGGCAGAGGCGCATCGAGGCGAGGCGGGTGGAGAAGCACCCGGGAATGACGCTGGTGGCGTTGCGCCCGTGCGACGACCTGAAGGACCGCGCGCAGGCGGAGGCAACGACGTTAATGGGGGCGCATCCGGACCTGCGGTTGATCATGGCGATCTGCTCGCCGGCCGTGCCGGGGACGGCGGAGGCGGTGAAGCAGGCCGGGAAGGCCGGGAAGGTCCGGGTGATCGGGCTGGGGCTGCCGTCGGAGAACCGGCGCTACCTGAAGGAAGGGGTGACGGACACGGTGTTCCTGTGGAAGACGGCGGACCTTGGGGGCCTTGCGGTCCGGGTGGCCACCGGGCTGGCGCGAGGGGAGATGAAGGCGGTGCTGGCCGAGTTCGACGCGGGGCCGATGGGCAAGTTCCCGGTGCGGGGGACGGAGGTGATCCTTGGCGAGCCGTTCCGGTTCACGCGCGAGAACGTGGACCGGTTCAACTTCTGAGGGGTGACGGGCATGCGGACGTACCTTGGGGTGGACATCGGGGCGGAGAGCGGCCGCGTGGTGGCGGGGCGTTGGGACGGGCGTCGGCTGGGGCTGGAGGTGGTGCATCGGTTTGGGAACGGGCCGCTGCGAATGGGTGGGGCGTTGCGGTGGGACTTGCCGGGTCTTTGGGAGGGTGTCCGGCGGGGGCTGGGGCTGGCATCGAGGCTGGGGCCGGTGGCGTCGGTGGGCGTGGACACGTGGGCGCTGGACTACGTGTTGACGGGGCGGGACGGGGAGATGCTGGAGCCGGCGTATTGCTACCGGGACGGGCGCACGCGCGGGATGGTGGGGGAACTGGAATCGAGGCTGGGGCGTTCGCGCGTGTTCGGGGAGACGGGGGTTCAGTTCATGGAGATCAACACGCTGTGCCAGTGGATGGCGCACGCGCGGGACGGGAGCGGGGCGCTGGAGCGCGCGACGGCGATGTGGATGGTGCCGGACTGGTTGAACTGGAGGCTGAGCGGGGAACGAAGCTGCGAGTTCACGAACGCGACGACGACGCAGTTCATGGATCCCGCGAGGAGGGACTGGGCGCGCGGATTGCT
>CAIYFP010000370.1 GCA_903925515.1 uncultured Verrucomicrobiota bacterium | reverse complement strand
TGCCGTTCTTGTGGCGAGCGTGGCGACGCAGGAAGAGGCCCATGACCGATCAGGATACCGGTGCGGGAGGGGCTGGGAAGGGGTTGGGTCTGCACTACAAGGTCGGTTGGATTCCAAAAGGATGGATTTGTTGGGGATTCGGGCCGGCCTTCTGGGAAAATTCGGTGGAAACAGGGCCCAGTTGCGAAAGTCCGGTTAGGTGTGGAGACAGGCGCTGGAATCGTTTCTTTCCACTCGATGTTGGGGGTGCCGATGCCTGCCGAAACGATGCCATGGGGTCGGTCGTGCTTGCTCGATCTGCTTCCGAAAATCCTTCGTCGTTCGCTCGTTACGGGCCTGGAACTGGCCCGCGCCTCGCTCACTCCGAGGCTTGCAGAAGCATCTGCTTCGCAATCACTTCCCTCCCAACTGAATCGTCCCGTCTTAGGGCCGTTTGACGAGCAGTGGCGGAGCTGTCTGCTGGGGGCGTTGCGCTGACATCGACTCAGTTACCGTCTCGAAGGCTGGCGACAAGCAGGAGTGAAATCCCCGCGGAGGTTCGAGGTCCAAGCCGCTTTGCGGCGACTACCTCGCGAAGTACGTCCTGGGCACATTTCCTGGCCTGATTCCGCTGATCATCGGCAGGTAGTGGCAGGCTCCCCGGCTCATCGGCCTCAGCGGACACAAGCGTTGCTGCCGTTGCCGCGTCGATTGGAACGACGCTTCCGGCAGACCCTATGAAGACAATGGCCAATGAATCTGAAACCGAAAGCCGTCGAACAGATCCGAGCCACCGGAGCGCGTATACCATCAGCCATCCCTGCCCGCGTCCCCATCCGTCGGGTGCACGCAATGCGAACGCACTTTCTCCCGACCGTGCATTCATAGCGGCCTGCATCACCCAGTCGGTGAATGGTTCGCCGAAGCCGCTCAATTGAGGGCGGATTGGCTGCCCGCGAACTGTCCCCAAATCCTGTCCTCGAACCGCTGAGTAGAGCGCCCGATCAAATGCCACATGCATCGTCCGTGATGGGCGGAAAACGGGGTCCCTAAACGCTGCAGGAAGATCAAAATTGAAGACACCCGGCACAAAAGCGCTTCGACTGTTTCGTGTCTCGCGCAAGTGGATGCCTTGCCCGGCACAGGCCAACTGAAATGCAGCTTTGAATTCCTCGCTGGTGAGCGTGGGACGCAACCGCGCGGAATCTCCGCCCATTCCCAATTCCGGGCTGAACAACCGCTTCCAACGTTCGACCGACTCCACAGCCCCACGAACCCATTCATCGACCCTGTCCACGCTGACTTCGCCGCCGCTACGTGACTCCTTGAAAAGCTGATTCACGTCGATCTGCTCCGCGATCTCTCCGAGAATCATCTCGCGGTAATCCTCCAGCAAGCCCGCCCCCATCAAACTCATGGTTTGTTGAATGACATCCAACCGTTCAAGGATGCGGGTCGAAATCTGCTGATCCCATGAATCCGGGACGCGAAGATTGAACACCTTCACCTCCCTTTGCTGACCATAACGGTCGAGCCGTCCGATGCGTTGCTGCAACCGCATCGGGTTCCATGGTAGGTCGTAGTTCACCATGACGTGACACGCCTTCTGCAAATTGACGCCTTCCCCACCGGCCTCGGTGGAGACCAGAAAGCGCGAGTCACCCTCGAACCGAAGGCGGGCCTGTCGGCGACCCGCAGCGTCCACCTCCCCGTGAACCACTTCGACCTCAGCGCCGGGGAACATCGCCTCCAACCGCTCCTTCAACACCAACTGCGTCGCACGATACTGCGTGAACACCAGCACCTTTACCCCAGGTTCCACCGCCTCCAGTTGACGCAGCAATTCCGCACAGCAATCCCACTTGGAATCCTTGGTCAGGCCGCGCAATCGTCCCAGCAGCGTCTCCAGAAGCCCCTTCTCATTCTCAAAGAACGCCTTTGCCGGCAGGGCGAAATCCCTTGCCTCGCCGTCTTCGCCCTCGTCCTCAGTCCCGTTGCCCAGCAGTTCGCTGAGCTTCTGCACCCGTCCCGCCAGTGAATCAAATCGGCGTTGCAGTGTTGCCTCCAGTGCCGGCCAACTGCTGGCCGCGATCTTGTGGAACGTGTGCATCACCAATTGAACCACCAATTGGGTTCCACGATCGGAGTCGCGCACAAAATCGAGGCTCTTGAGGATGTACTCGGTCAGCAATCGGGAGACTTCTGTCTCTTCCACTGTCCACCGCACGTCATACGTCTGCGTGACGTGACCCTTGAAGATCGGCCGGCCATCCCAATCAACGGCGCGCGACTTCGGAGTCCGCGTCAGCGCCTCCATCAGCGCCGATGTCGTCAGCTGTCCCTCCGACCGCTTGCTGGGGTCGAACAAGTCGGGTCGAGCCAAGTAGAGAAGGTGCAGGAAACGCTCGTCGTCACCCTGATGCGGAGTGGCCGATAGCAACAACAGGCGGGGTGAGCGTGGAGTGTGATCGTTGTTATCGACATATCGGATCAGGCGGCTCTCCACGAGAAACTCGAAAAGCCGGTAGTTCGCTGTCTTGGCCAGCCGGTTATCGAGGAACTGGCGGCGGGCGGTCAACCGGTGAGCCTCGTCGCAGACGACGAGATCGAAGCCGCCCACCTGCTTCAAAAGCTCGCGGTAGTCGTCCCGCTTGATTCGGTCGAGGGGAGCAATAATCAGTGATTGAGTCTGCCAGCTCGCAAGCCGCTTCCCGTCGAAGTTCTCGCCCATGATGGAAAAGTTCAGGCCGAAATGTTCCTCCATCTCGTCCTGCCACTGGAGCGCCAGACCCGCCGGACAAACAATCATGATTCGCTGGGGTGGCTCACGGCGGATGATGCACGTGATGATCAGTCCTGCCTCGATGGTCTTGCCCAACCCGACATCATCCGCCAGGAGATGCCCGAAACGCTCGGCTGAGAGTACCTTGTCCAGCATGAATGCCTGATGCGGCAGGGGTTGCACTGCGGCCTTCGTGAACCCCCCTGTCAGATTGTTCTCCCCGATCACCAAACCCACCGCAAGCTTGCGCCGAAATGCCTCGATCTCGCCCCAACGACCGACAGTCGCATCTGCCAGCGGATCACCCACCACTTCCAATTGCTCCGGAGCGACACTCTCCAGGTTGTCGAGGTGGTCGAACGCCACCTGCAAACGCACCTCGCCAAAGGCATCCTCCTCCACGTAGCGCACAAGGCCGAAGCCATATTCCGGGTGCGCGCGGTGGATGACGCGGGTGTTGGGTTGAAGCATGTTGCTCATGCGGCGTTACCGGGGAGGCGCGGGCATACGGGCCCCGCGATGAGTAATGCCCATGTGGAGCAGCGGGATGTCGAAGTAAGGAAGCAACATTGGGCCGAGTATCTGATCCTCCATGATCTTGTTATGCAGCCATTCGCTGAGGCTGGCGAGCTCCTCGAACTTGGGAACAGCCGTGTCATATTCATCCATCCATCCGATTTTCCGTAAGGCGCTCCGAACAGGCGTGGAAACAAAGTAGGCTAACGGGCGGACTGCGGGATCAGTGATGACTTCAAGGCGCACAAGTTCGCGGATGACGAAAAACAGCGGCGACCCGGCGCTCTGGCCAAAGGTGCCAACCCACCGACTCTGATCCGGTCCGGGCAAAAAGCCTGTCCGAAGGAAGTGTGGGAGATGCGGTCCGCGACCACTTTCAACCAAGCCCATGAGAGTTGCCGGGAAGTAGTTTTCACAGACCATGCGACAAATCTTCCGAACATCGTAGAAAACTCTCCTCCAGAAATACGCGGCTTCCCCGCCCGCATTCAGATCCGTGAAATGAGCGGTGACAGCCTGGGTGAAGAGTTTCTTGGTTTCCTCCGAGAAATCACCCGCGCTGGTCCGCTCCCAAAACCGATTGGGACTGAGCCGTGCTTTCCAAAAGTCGCGCAACTCCGTGGCTTTTCGTCCGGCCGAGAGCAAGCAAGCGTAGCCGAATAGACGATACCAAAGCGCGTTGCCCTCATGATTGCCGTCGGGTTTGGCGACAGAAAGCAGGAGGCACTTCAATTCCTCCCGCCGCTCCCCCGCGCTCCCGATCGGCCCGCCATGAAACAAGGGCCAGTTGGCCTCACCCTCCACCGTGTAGTCGTCCATCGGCATGCGTCGCTGCTCCCACCACTTCCACAACTCCTCGACGGTCCACACATGCAATGGTTCCCGCACCGGATGCGGTGGATGGACAGGGGGCGGAAGTGTTTGTTCCCGGAGGGCGTCGTCGAACAACCGGAGAATGTAGGCACGAATCTGGTGCTGTTCTTCAGCGGTGAAGCGCGCCCGAAACCACCCACTCTCCGCAAGCTGCCACAGCCAGTTGGCGTCGTCTCTTTGGACGCGCAACACTTCAGCGAGGCCCTCCTTCAGCCCGCCCTTCAACAAATATCGCAACGCCGCAGTCCGCGTGTCATCTCCCTCAGCATTCAACACCCACTCCGCCATTTGCTCAACGCCGGCTTCAAGACGCGGGCGGCTCGCGAGGAAGAATTGGAGAGCAGTGCCAATGTAGGCCGCATTCAGTTGGCACCCATGAGGTGCGAACGCTGCCCGCATCGGTTCGTCTTGTTCAACAGCGGTCTGAGGCGCTGCTACCAACAACTGACTCGCCTTGTGCCACGAACCATCCGCGGCTTGGAACGACACGCCCTGCAATAGTTCAACGATCCGCGTATGCTCGCGCTCCTCGCGTTTGCCCGGGGGGCCCTTTTCAAGCCCCGTCAGGAACTCTGGTGTGATAACCTTACCCAGATACGATGCCATTTCCGGGTCTGCCCGCTTCTCGGTCCCTAATTCCCATTCAACAGCGGTGGCGAGGTGAATTACTTTCGCCTCACGAAGCGGGGCACCCACCCGTTCCAACACTGAGCCCACTTGGCTCTCGGAGCAGATAGTGCCGACAGCGACATTTTGTTGGAACTTAATCCAGCCGCTGATGATGTCGAAAACCACTTCGCGGTCGAGTGCGCCGCAAGCCAGAAATTGGACCTCGCCGATTCTAGCCAACGCTCTGTACTTACCCCAAAGACCGGTCGGCAGCGCAGCGCAGGCTCTGTAAAAATGTCGCATCCCCCCGGCCTTCGCACCCCAGAGAATGCACCGAGCAAGTTCAGCCACGACGCTCTTGTCATCAAGCCGGCACTTCTCCGAGAAATGCACGCCCAGAACTCTCCAGAGGCTTCCCCAGAACGAGTCTTTCGACGCACCCGCGCAAAGATCAAGCGCCCCTCGGAATGCCTCCCAGTCGGACTCTGCCCAATTCCAAAGCGCCACGAGGCGCGTGCAGACAACTTCACTGGCGTATATCGCAAGTCGCTTGTTCGTCTCCGATTCCCGTGCCAACTGCACCCTGCCCACATCTGGCACGAAAGGCCCGTTCACGGCGAAGCCATAGTCGGGAGTCTCGCGCGTAGGAGCTGTCACCCAGAAGGCGGGAATGTGACTCGGCAGCGGCCCAAAACCGTCGCTGTTTAGGCCGAGCAGGAGGGTGAGCCGATCCTCACCGGCCTTAGCAGTGGAGATCAATGCAAACGCGTTATCCAAGTTGCCGAGTGATTCAGGCATTTTCCCAAACTCAAACTGATCTCCAAGTATCGGTTTCGGGCGCCAAATCAACTCCCGATCGTTGCCGCCCTCTTCCGTGAAACGCAACCGCTTCAATCTGCGCGAGAAGATCACAAGAACAGGAGCCAGTTGGGTAAACAATCCCAACAGCTGATTTACCTCTGCTTCTCCGTCGGTGCGCAAAGGAAGCCGGATTATAGTTCCTCGACGCGCGTCGGTTGGCGCAATGCCTTCCAACGAGGAAAGCAAGTCGTTCCGTCGGCCGTCTTGGAGTCGAACCGGATAGATGCCACCTCGAATCACGCAATCTACACAGCCACTCAGGATCTCTGGCGCGTCGCTCGCAAGAAACACGCTTTTGAATCCGAGCCCAAATTTGCCGGTTAACGCCTTCCCGCCTTGTTGAACCGCGTCTCCTTTGTCCGAGATGGCTTGCACCAGCATCTTCTCCAAGTCGCGATCAAAACCGGCATCGCGAAGATTCAAGCCTGCCGCGCCTTGAAACTGGTTGATGGGGCGTCCCCAGTGGGCAAAGGCAATCCCGTCGGCTAGGTGCTTAACGATGAATCCAAGTTCCGTAGCTCGATTGGGCTCTTCGCCTAATCGCTCCAAATCAATAATGGCATCGTCGGCGTTCTGCCAAATCTCAAACGGGATTGAACTACATGTGTAGTGAAAATCCCCAATCTTCTGACGAACCCCAGCAAGCGTTGCCGACTGGGTCACGAGGTTGGTCGCAAGGATATCTCGCAACTCGCGCTTGGAATCCTGAAGTGCCGTGTAGGCAACAACGGGGACATCCCGCCTGTTCTCCTCGGCCTCGG
>CAIYFP010000369.1 GCA_903925515.1 uncultured Verrucomicrobiota bacterium | reverse complement strand
GGGTTTCCCCCATCCAGAAGCCCTGCTTGATGGTGACCCGATGCCTTGGACCCTCGTTTGGAAACCGCCCCGGCTCATCCTCGGGCGAGCCCATCCAAAAGCTGCCCGGCGGAATCCAGCGCAGGGCGAACGTCACTCCACGCACCGCGAAGGTGGCGCGAAGGCCATATTGGTCCTCCGACATCGAACGCGCCCATGCAGGGCGGCGGAGGGGGGAGAAGGTGAGGCGTTCGTATTCGGAACTTAATTCCACGCGGGTCGGATGCCGATTTCGGACGAGTTCCACGACTTGGGCATCGAAACCAAGGTGGCACTTGAAACGCTCGACAACTCCCGTGCTTGGGGATTCAAGGTTTTCCATGTCCCCCTGACGCCCGAGGCCAGCCCCGGCGCCTGCATCACACCGCACGAACAGACTGGGTTCCCCGACTTCAATGGTGCCCAAGTTCACCCTTGGGGCACCAACAGGTTCCTTTGCCGATGCTTCCGCAAGCCAGGAGCCTCCGCTGCGCAACAGTCCCCACCGGCGGGGATTGTCGCCAGCCTTGGCCTCCCTCAACACGCGCTCCACGACGTCGGCATCCAAGCCATCGGGGTAGCTCGTTACAGTCCCGGGCTCGCAGTAACTCTCGGCGAGCAACTGCGCCCATGCCCAAGCCTCGGACAGGCACTCCCGAATGCGAGGGTCGCGGCGCATGTCAGTCGAAAGCCTTGTGCTCAGTTGCTGGATCCAACCCGACACACGCAGTCTCCAGTCCCGGGTGCTGTCGCGCTGCGTGACCATGAGACGCAACCGATCCCTGACCCGGGCAAAGAAATCTTGGACCACCTTAGCCCGGGCTTCATCGAACCCTCCGGAGAGCAGGGCCAGAAGCTCACACCCCATCTGGACGCCAACCGAGCAATCCCGGTGATGCTCCACCACGATGTCGCCGATGGTTTTTGCCAGCGGATGCGAAGCTCGCCGACGCAACCGTGATTCATGCGATGGGCCTCGTTCGATGCCCATGCAATCCTTGCCCCGCCACGTGCCGGGCGCATGCCACACATCATGCTCCAGGCCCGCATCGGCCTTGGGTCCCAGCAAAAGCCTCGCTCGGCGAAGCAACGCGGGAGTGATCCGCGCGCCGGTTGCGAGCAAGTCCAGCAAAGCCTCCCGCAAAATGGGGTCGCCTTCCGCCATGAGTGATTCTCGGCTACCGCCCGGCGGCAGCCGACCATGCCGAGGCAAACGGCTCCGCGTGTCCCACCAAACCGTCGGCCACAAGGCTGTTAACGGCCGGTGCCACCGTGGGCGCGGTGCCGGATTCAAGACCAACAAGGTTCTCCCCTCGGCACGCCACCGCTTTCCCAGCCGCACCCACTCGTCCATGACACCCACCGACCGGCTCAACTGCCCCATGGCTGACAGGACCAGAACCGGGGCCTGCGAAGGCAAATCCAATGCCCTCGGAGAGAACGGAATTTGGCTCAGCCGATGCACGTGCAGGCCCATTCCACCCCGCTCCTGCCGCAGTTGCTCAATCAAGGCATCCGCATCCCTTGCAAAGAGACCCACCTCCGATGTGCCATCGACCAAGACAACCAAGTCGGGCATCCACGTCATGCGCCCCATCCGCGGGAGTCCGTCGAAGGGAAGCCCGAGCCCCCATCTTTGCTCGAGCTTTCGGCAATCCACTCTGTCCCCGGCGCGCCAACGTCCCAACCGGTGTCTCAGTCCGGCACCCAACCTGGACCATGGCATCAGGAACGGGGCGCGCGGCTCCGCCGCCTCCCATGGCACGTTGAGATCGTCCACGGGGAGAGGGTTTCCTCGTGGCCATTCCTTGATCGGTTGTTGCAACGGCTCCGCTTTAACGGCGCGGACGCATGAAAGCCGCCGCATCCCTTGCTGGACTTCCACGACCGGCAAGGGATCTGGCTTTACCACCGGTGGCGGGACCACCTCCGGGTCCACCTTGCCAACCCGCTTGGATTCCGGGTCGATCTGCAATCCGCCGGGCCCCACGACCGCCTTGGGCTCCTCGAAGCCGCACATGGCAAGAACCGACGGCGGCAACTCGCCACCGAACGCCGCCATCAATCGCAACAACTCGGCGCGGCCCACGCCCGACCGCATGCTCAAATCTCCTCCTTGAGGTGCTTTGAAAACACGAATCGGCCCACCTGTTCAAGGGCCTCCTCTTGCGCCGCATGCCGCTTTTCAGAGGTGATCTCGCCTCCGTGGGCCTTGCCGAACTCCACCAAGGCCCTCACCAGGTCGAGGAACTCGGCCGGCCCGGGCTGATACAAGCCGTCTTCATCTGCCTTCTGGCGATCGCCCATGAAACGTGCAATCACCTTGTCCAGGACAACATCCGAAATCTCCCCTGGGCCATGATGAATGCGCGCCCGCCTCCGAAGGAACCCTTTGGCCTCGTCGTCCTCTTTTGGAAACGACATCTCATGAACCAGGCAACGCCTGATGAACGCCGCCGGAAGCTGGCGTTCCTCGTTGGTCGTAATGACTACCAAAGGCTGGCCGACCCTCTCGCATCTCCCAACGCGGACGGACGGCATGAGGACCTCGAACCCATCATTGGCCAACGTCTCGAGCAAGCCGTTGGGAACCGACGGGTCCGCCTTGTCGATCTCATCCACAAGGATGACCGGCCCGCGAAGCATGATGCCCGCCGCCCCCTCCAAAATGGGGTCCCAGCCCTCCACCTCGGCTGGCTCGTCACAAGTGCGGCCGTCCTGCCGATACGCATTGGCCTGTGCTTTTGCGCCAACCCAATTCAACGCCCACCACATCGGCCCCGGCCTGACAAAGTTCAGCTCGTTCAGCTTGTCCCCGCCGGCAGACCCGTCCTTGTGCCCGCCCGCTCCCGTGAGCTGGGCCTCTGCGAGTCGGGCCACGGAGTCGTAGGAGAGCAACAGATCGTCCCGCTCGGTACGCTCATCCACCACCACCGAGAGGAACGGCACGCCCAGCTTCACCGCCGCCGCCCGCGCCAATTGGCTCTTGCCCACCCCGGGCTTGCCTCGCAGCAGCAAGGGCCTCCGTGTCACGAGCGCGGCACGAATGGCCCAGACGTCATGGACCTCAAATCGATGACGACTCGCGGGCCATGTTCCCTGCGGGGGCAGGGTAAACTCCCCCTCCAGCCAGTCCTTGACATCGTGCGCCGCAATGTCTCCAACGTTTGCTTTCATGCGAAATCCATCATTTGACCAGCAGCCTGTGTAGATCCCATGCAACCGACAGCACCTCAACATGCTGCCTGAAGGCCTCGTCGAAATTCCCGGCCGTGGGGATCAGGAACAAGAGCTTGTCCAATCCCATCTGGCGTATGGTTGGGATGTGCCTGGCGTAATCCTCGTGGCTCAGGTAACGAGGTTCCCCTTTGTCATAATCCCGGTTCACGTAGCCAATCACCTCGCGAAACCGATCGGAAACCCACTTCCTATGGCTGGCGTCCATCTTGCCCGAAGCCTTGCCAAGCTTTGGTCCCCTTGGGTGGAGTTCCTGAACCAGATGGAGCTTGAGCTCGAACTCCACGTCGTCTGGACCGATGCTTCGCAGATCCTCACCCAACCCGGTGTCGGCTGAAGCCAAGGAGTCCTCCTTGAAAAGCCTCGTGAGGGCCCCGTCGATATGGACCTTCCTGGAAAAGAATGCCCGGCTCACGAGATAGAGAAGGTCTGCGCTGTGTTCCCCTCCCACCGGCACGGTGCCCCCGTCCGAAGGAATCGGGATCTGTTTCCCCTGCTCCAACTCGGAAAACTGCGTTTCGATCCACTTGGGGCTCATGCCCAACACGACGACCCCGGCGACCACGTCCGCCAGGTGCTGTCTTTTGTCCGCCGGCTTGAGATGGCCATTGGCCAGCATCGCCTTCACCTTCACCTCCAAACCCATCATGATTTCATAGACATCGTCTGGGCTGGATTGAAGCGACTTGGCGACCGAGAACCTCACTTTGTTGAAGGTCCCAAAATGACGGATGGTGGCCAGCTCGGGGGCCACCCTCTCCATGACCTTCAAGGAAAGCTTTTCCTCCAAGGCCTCGATCACCTTGCCACGATAGTCAGGACGGGGCTTGGAAGGCGGGGTAGCAGTTACGGGAGGAACAACGGCAACCGTGGACGTGGAAGAAACGGAGGGAGGATTGCTCTGTATCGGGGATGGAGCCGTTAAGATAGCGCCTGGAAGGCTTTGCTCGACCCAGTTCCTGAACTCCGTCCAGTCCTTTAGGTGATGGTGCTTCACCACATAGTGCAGTATGGCGTTAATATCCTCGGCTATTTTGCCGTAAATGCGCTCGTCATTGAGTTCATCAATCACGTGCGTTGGATCAATGTCCTTTCTCTCCTCAGCCTTCTTCGCTGCCTCTTTGATCCAATGCGTGGTCCACACCTTTAAGTCGCCATCGAGGGACAGGCCCGGGAGGACCCAAACCTTAACCCTCGCGCCAAAGCGAGCGGGATCGCTGAGGGCGCGGTTCCATGCCGCATGCAACTCCCTCATGCACCAGTGGGACCGAAGGTAGGATTCCGAGAGGAAGACACAGAGGTGCTCCTCGTCGGCAAGCTTGTTGACAAACTCGACCAAGGAATCGCCAGGGCGAACCGATTTCGTGTCACGAATGATGACGACGCCAGCCTTGCTGAGGTCAGAACACAATTCCTCGACCTTCCCCTCATTGGGTCCGCGCTCTTCCGCCCTCCATGCATACGACACGGCGACCCTGGGCTTCTTGTCGATGGGCTGGCTTTGGGACATGGGGATTGGGGGTTGTTGATTACTGGGGACTGCTCGTTCGCCGCCGTTCATATCCCCCTTTGCGGCGGGCGTTCAAGCCTGAAAACGGTTCCCGGATCCCCGCATGAGCCTTGGTTGCGTGCCCGGCTCTCGCCTTACGCGGCACCGCCGGAGGGTGCCCCAGCAGGATCCCTTCTTGGCTTCGCGGCATCGTGTGATCCAAAAACAGCGTCGCGTTCGGCGATCCCGTGCGTCAGGAAGCGGTGGATACCTCACACGAGGACACGAAGAAGACAGGCGCGTGGGTGCTAAAGCCGGGGTTCGTGCCCTTCCGCTAGGATGGCGTGCTGGCCTGTAGGCCGCCTTGTCCCACCCGCTTGTGGATCGAGAGATTCCCTCCTCCTTGCGCGAGGATTTGGGCTGCCTCCGACCCGCGCGCGAGGATGCCCGGGGCCCCATCGGGGCCTTGCTCGTTGTCGGCGGCCGAGCAGTGGCATTACATGGAGAAAACACGGGCGACATGGAACCGGAGCGGCGTGAAGGGCGGCGGGGCCGACGGCGCGATCGATCTTGACCCCGCAAACCTATGAAAAAGCACAAGGCGACTCGCAGGTCGGCACGGCGCACGTCGTGGCCCATCCCGAAGGGGTTCGCCCTGCCGGACGACGTGGGCCTCCTGATCGGCAACCGCATTCATGCCGTGCGGGGCGGGGTCGCGATCGGCGGGAACGTGACCGCCTCCCATGTGGTGGGAGAACAGGTGATCCATGGGGACAACCCTGTCTCGTTCGCGGCACCGCCGACGGCGGGGACCGCAATCCAAAAGACCCCGAAGACCCCGGCGATCCCAAGGCTGACCCACGACGAGCGGGCCGTCGCGGCGCACTTGGGCGAGGACATCACCCCGGCGGCGCTCGCGACATCCCTGGGCATCTCGCACGAGGCCGTCCGCATGCGGATCCGGGACATCTACCGCAAGCTGGGGGGGCGCTCGCGCCACGCGGCGGTGGTCGCCTTGGATCAGGCTGGCATCCCGGTGACGCGCCGGGCGGGCTAGCGGTTGTCAAAGGTTGGGCGGGCGTCCCGAGCGTCCGGATGCGGGGGGGTAAGGGATCGGGCTGCTACAAGGTGCTCCTCGCCATGGGGGCATGCTGCTTGCCATTCCGCGCGCGCTGCGGCGGCCGGGGACGGCCGCGCTCCCAGTTGCTGCCCATGGGGACGCGCATGGGCTTGGGGGCTCGCTGCTTGCCCTTTCGCGCGCGCTGCGGCGGCCGGGGACGGCCGCGCTCCCAGGTGCTGCCCATGGGGACGCGCATGGACTTGGGGGCTCGCTGCTTGCCATTCCGCGCGCTGCGGCGGCCGGGGACGGCCGCGCTCCCAGGTGCTTCGTGCCCCGTGTGATCCGTGTCAGGTGGCACGGGACGCCAGCAACCGGCCGACGGCGGACAGGACGTCGGCGGCGACGGCTTCCTCGTCGCGGGCGGCGTCGATGCGGAGGACGCGGTCGTCGGCCATGGCGGCGTAGATCTCGCGGCATCGCTGCAACTGGTCGATGCGCTCGAACTGGTTGGCGACATCGCCCCGGCCGCGGATGCGGACGCCGGAGACGGCGGGGTCGAGGTCCAGCCAAAGGACCAGGTCTGGCCGGGGAGCGAAGGCCTCGTTCTGGCGGAGGATGTCGCGCCAGTCGAGCCCGCGGCTGCCTTGATAGGCGGCGTTGGAATGATAGTACCGGTCGAGGATGACGACCTTGCTGGCGCCGAGGCCGGGCTGGATGACCTCGGCGACGTGTTGCCGGCGGTCGGCGATAAACAGGGCGAGTTCCTCGGAAGGGGAAAGGCGGCCTGTGGTGGCGGAGTCGCGGAGCCTGCGGCCGTGTTCCTTGCTGGTGGGTTCACGGTCCAACACGAGGTCCCAGTGCGCGGCGCGCAGGGAGTCGGCGAGGCGCCGGACCTGGGTGGACTTGCCGGCGCCGTCGATGCCCTCGAACACGACGAGCACGCCGCGACGCGGGAGGCGTCGGGGCGGGCTGGGCTCGGGGTGCATGGGGAAGCGGGCGGCGGCGGGGACGCCTAGACGCAGACGCCGCAGGCCTTCTCGGGATCGACGCCGAGGTCCTTGATGGCGGCGGCGACGGTCGTGGCGGGGACCTCGCCACGCCGGGACAGGGCGTAGAGGACGGCGACGGCGGTGCACTCGGCGTCGATCTCGAAGAAGCGACGCAGGACGGGACGGGCCTCGGAGCGGCCGAAGCCGTCGCAGCCGAGGGTCATGAGGCCGCCGGGGATCCACGGGGCGATTTGGTCGGCGACGAGCTTGAGGTTGTCGCTGACGGCGATCCATGGGCCGGGCTGGTCCTTGACGAGGTCCTCGAGGTAGGAGCGGCGCGGGGTCTCGGTGGGGTGAAGCATGTTCCAACGGCGCGCGGCCTGGGCCTCGGAGCGGAGGCGCTTGAAGCTGGTGGCGCTCCAGACGTCGGCGGAGACGCCGTATTTTTCGAGGAGGACCTGGGCGCGGAGGGCCTGCATGAGGATGGCGCCGGAGCCGATGAGCTGGGCCTTGATGCGCGGGCCCTCGTTGCCCGGCCTGAACTTGTAAAGGCCGCGCAGGATGCCCTCCTCAAGGCCCGGCAGGGAGGGCATGGGGGCGTGCTGGTAATCCTCGTTGTGGACGGAGACGTAGTAGAAGACGTCCTCGCCCTGCTCGAACATGCGCTTGAGGCCGTCGCAGACGATGACGGCCAGCTCGTATCCGAAGGCGGGCTCGTAGGCCATGAGGTTGGGGACGCTGGCGGCCACGAGGTGGCTGTGCGCGTCCTGGTGCTGGAGGCCCTCGCCGTTGAGGGTGGTGCGGCCGGACGTGGCGCCCACGAGGAAGCCGCGGGCGCGGCTGTCGCCCGCCAGCCAGACCTGGTCGCCGACGCGCTGGAACCCGAACATCGAGTAGTAGATGTAGAACGGGATCATGGGGAGGCCGTAGTTGGACACGGCGGTGCCCGCCGCGACGAACCCGCCCATGGAACCGGCCTCGTTGATGCCCGACTCGAGGAGCTGCCCCGTCTTCTTCTCCACGTATGGCATGGCCTCCGCCTTGTCCACGGGGTCGTACAACTGGCCCTTGGACGAGTAGATGCCCACCTCGCGGAACAGGCCCTCCATGCCGAACGTGCGGGCCTCGTCGGGGACGATGGGGACGACGAACCTGCCGAAGTCCTTGCTCCGGAGCAGCGCGCTCAGGAGGACGGTATAGGCCTTGGTGGTGGACGCCTTCTGGAGCACGGAGGCGCTGAGGAGGGACGGGAAGTCCGAGGGCAGGGGCGCGCGGATGGCCGGGGCGCGGACCTCGCGCGCGGGGAGGAAGCCATGGAGGGCCTTGCGGCGGGCGAGCAGGTACTGCGTCTCGGCGCTTTCAAGCGGCGGCCGGAAGAACGGCATCTCGGCGATCGCCTCGTCGCTGACGGGGACGCTGAAGCGGGACGCGAAGTGGCGGAGGTCGCGCTCGGCGAGCTTCTTCTGCTGGTGGGTGGGGTTGCGGCCCTCGCCGGCCTCGCCGAGGCCGTAGCCCTTGACGGTCTTGGCAAGGATGACGGTGGGGCGGCCGTTGCGCTGGCGGGTGGCGCGATGGTAGGCGGCATAGACCTTCCGCGGGTCGTGCCCGCCGCGCATGAGGCGCTTGAGCTGGTCGTCCGTCAGGTGGTCCACGAGGCGAAGCAAGGGTGGATACTTGCCGAAGAAATGCCTGCGGATGTAGCTGCCGGGCTCGACGATGTACTTCTGGTATTCGCCGTCGATGACCTCCTCCATGCGCTTGGCGAGGAGGCCGGTGGAGTCGCGCTCGAGCAGCTCGTCCCAGTTGCCGCCCCAGATCACCTTGATGACGTTCCATCCGGCGCCCCGGAACGAGCCCTCCAGCTCCTGGATGATCTTCCCGTTGCCGCGCACCGGGCCGTCGAGGCGTTGCAGGTTGCAGTTGACGACCCACACGAGGTTGTCGAGGCCCTCGCGCCCGGCAAGGTTGAGCTGCCCAAGCGTCTCGGGCTCGTCGCTCTCGCCGTCGCCAATGAAGCACCAGACCATGGGCTCCTCCTCGCGGGAGACATTGAGGAGGCCCCGGTTTTGCAGGTAGCGGCTGAAGTAGGCTTGATAGATGGAATGGATCGGCCCGAGCCCCATCGAGACGGTCGGAAACTGCCAGTAGTCCGGCATCAGGTAGGGATGGGGGTAACTCGAAAGGCCGGGGTGCTTCTGGAGTTCTTGGCGGAAGTTGACGAGGTGCTGCTCGTCCAGCCGGTACTCGAGGAACGAACGCGAGTAGTTCCCGGGGGAGGCATGGCCTTGGAAGTAGATCATGTCGGCCACGCGCCCGCCGTCGCCGCCGCGGAACACATGGTTGAAGCCCACCTCGTACAAGGTGGCCAAGGAGGCGAACGTGGAGATGTGCCCGCCCACGCCGAGGTCGCCCGCGTTGGCGCGGACCACCATCGCCATCGCGTTCCAGCGCACATGGGCCCGGATCAACCGCTCCATCTCGAGGTCGCCGGGGTACTCGGGCTCCTCATGGCGCGGGATGGTGTTGAAGTAGGGCGTGCTGGTGACGTCGGGAACGCCATGGCCCCGCGCGCGCAGGCCGCCGACGAGGTCCGAGACGATGACCTTGCCCTCCTCCGGGGCCTTCCCGGCGAGGATGAGGTCCATGATGTTTTCAATGGCCTCGGAGTGCCGGGTGAGGTCGGGGGCCATGCGCGGGCGTTGGCCCGGCGCGTTCCTGCGAGCTTCGGCCGCGACGCTGGCAACGACGGATGGATCGAGATTCTTCAAGGTGGAAGGCGTGCGCTCACGCCGGGCGACACTTTATCCGTTTCGCCGTCGGTGCCAAGCATGGGCACGAGGCGGGCGCGCGGGCGGGAACCGTGCTTGCTCCGGGACGGCCGGATTCCCTAGAACCACGGCGAATGCAGCGCACGAAGGCCCGTCCGTTTGAACTGGAGTCATGGCTAGCGACCGCCACGCGAACGGTGGACCGCGGGCTGGACCGGTTCCTGCCGCGGGAGTCGGCGCGCCCGGCGACCCTGCACAAGGCGATGCGTTACTCGCTGTTCGCAGGAGGGAAACGGATGCGTCCGGCGTTGGTGCTGGCGGCCGCCGAGGCCTGCGGGGGCTCGCACGAGGACGCCCTGCCCTTCGCGTGCGCCGTCGAGTGCATCCACACCTACTCGCTCATCCATGACGACCTGCCGGCGATGGACAACGACGACTTTCGCCGGGGCAAGCCCACGAGCCACAAGGTGTTCGGGGAGGGCATCGCGATCCTTGCCGGGGACGCCCTGCTGACGCAGGCCTTCGAGATTCTCGCACGGGCCATGCCCACGAAGCGCCACGGGCACGCCGACTTCGTGATGGAGCTGGCGAAGGCGGCGGGCAGCGTGCGGCTCATCGCGGGGCAGGTTGCCGATCTCGAAGGAGAGGGACGCGACCTGTCCGTTCCCGAGCTTCGCTACATCCACGAGAACAAGACGTCCGCACTCCTGTGCGCGTCCGTCCGCCTCGGCGGGATGAGCGCCAACGCCGGGCCGGAGGCGCTCAAGGCGCTGACGGACTTCGGAAGGAACGTGGGGCTCGCGTTCCAGGTGATCGACGACATCCTCGACGTGACGCAAACGACGGAGCAGTTGGGCAAGACGGCGGGGAAGGACGCGGCGGTGAAGAAGGCGACCTACCCGCGTCTGGTGGGGCTGGAGGAATCGCGCAGGATCGCGGCCCAGCTGACGGCGCGGGCGTACCGGGCGCTCCGGCCCCTCAAGGACGGCGCGCCGGCGCTGGACGCGCTCGCCCGGTATCTGCTGGAGCGGCAGCACTAGGGGACTTTGGATTGAACCTTCCCAACAAGCTCACGACGTCCCGGTTCGGCCTCACGGCGCTGTTCCTCGGGGCGCTCTTCTCGGGGTTCCCGGGGCACGAGACGGTCGCGCTGGGCGTGTTCGCCGTCGCCGGGTTCACGGACGCGCTGGACGGGAGGGTCGCGCGGAAGCGGGGCCTCGTGACGAACTTCGGAATCCTGATGGACCCGTTGGCGGACAAGATCCTGACGTGCTCGGCCTTGATTGCGTTCGTGGAGCTGCGGCGCATCGAGGCATGGATGGTGGTGGTGATCGTGGCCCGGGAGCTGGCCATCACGGGGCTGAGGCTCCTCGCGGCCTCGCGCTCCGTCGTCCTCGCGGCCGAGGGCTTCGGCAAGCACAAGACCATCTCCCAGATGGTCGCCATCGTCGCCATCCTCGTTTCCATGTCGCATCCCCAGTGGGGCATGGCGGGGCGCTGGACCTTCGGGGTTCCGTTGGCAGGGCGTGCATGGATTGACTGGGTGGTGCCGGTGGCAACGTGGGCGTCCGTGGGGCTCACGATCCTGAGCGGAGCCATTTACCTGTGGCGCAACCGCGACCTTTACCTCCGGGACGCATGAAGCCGGGCGAGGCCGTCGTCCTGTGGCTCGCGCAAGGCCTTGGAACGGGCCGCATCCGCTTTGCCCCGGGGACGTGGGGAAGCCTGCTCGGCGTGGCATGGACGGCCGCGCTGCTTTCCACCGGCAGCCCATGGGCATACGGGCTGGGTGCCATGGCCGGCGTCATGGTCGCCATCCCGGCAAGCACGACGGCGGAACGGTTGCTGGACGCCCATGACCCGCCGTCGGTGGTGATCGACGAGGTGGTGGCGATGCCCGTGGCGTTCGGGGGACATGTGATCCTCTGGGTGGTTTCCGGGGCGGGGTTGCCGTCATGGGCCACCTTCCGGGCATGGTGGCCATACCTTGCGGCGGCGTTCGTCCTGTTCCGAATCCTCGACATCGCCAAGCCATGGCCGGTCCGCACGCTGCAAGGCCTGCCGGGTGGCGTCGGCGTGGTGGTGGACGACATCGCGGCGGCGTTGATGGCGGCCGCGCTGCTGCACGTGGGGACATGGGGCTGGTTCGTCGTCCGGCTGGCCATGGGCTGAGTCGATCCATCGGCGTGACTGTTGGAATGCATTGTTGCAATTGATTTATTTGACAGGTTGCAGGGGTACGTTTTGAGGATAGGGTCCTCCACCAAGGAGGTTCCAGACGGACATCTCCGCTTCCTCATATCATGAAATCAGCAAACCGACCTTGCCGGGCGGCGTTAGCCGTCGGCCTCCTCGGGGCCGCCAGCTTCGGCGTCCTTGCTCAAACCACCATCCCGGCCTCTCTCAAGGCGACCGGGGTGGACACGAACAAGCCGGGCTACCTCGTGCGGACGTACCAGGCCGATGGCGTGGACCATGCGGGCGTGAACGCGACGATCGAGCGCCTCCTCGACGGCGCCCTCGGGCCCAACGTGGCGAACCTCGCCGATCCCCTGTACCCGTTCGACGCCGCGCTCGGTGCCTTCGTGGTCAACCAACCCCTGAACTTCCGCGCCGACGCCGGCACCGGCGACGACAACGGGTTGCTTGTCGGGCCGGACTTCCCGGACGCCACGGTCCCGGGCTTGCCCGGCACCACGGGTTCCACCGAGCAGGCCGCCGCCGAGGCGGTTGCATTCCTCGAGTTTCCGGCCGCCGGGACGTATGAGCTGGCGGTGGGGTCGGACGACTCCTTCAAGCTGACGGTGGGGGCCAACCCCCGGGACCGGTTCGCCACCGTGCTCCGGCAGCTCAACGGCGAGCGCGCCATGGCCGAGACCCGCGTCATCCTCGTGAGCATCACCGAGCCGGGGATCTACCCGTTCCGCTGCCTCTGGGCCAACCGGCTCGGTGCCTCGGGCTGGGAATGGTACGTCTATGACAACGGCAACACCGTCGCCATCGGCAACCCCACCAACAACGTGAAGTCGTACTGGTCCGGCACGCTCCGGCCCTACGTCGCCACCATCTTCCCCGAGTCCGGAGCGCAGGGCGTGGCCCTTGATGCCAACGTCACCGTCTCGCTCCGGGACGACTCCGTGGCCGTGAACGGCTCGTCGATCAAGCTCACCCTCGCGGCCGGCAGCACTGCCGTGGCGGGGACCCAAACCGTTTCGAAGGACGGCACCAAGACCACCGTCACCTTCGACCCGTCCGCCAACCTCGGGGTGGGCACGGCCTACACGGCCACGCTCGTGTTCGCGGACCAAGGCACCCCGGCCGTGACGCGCACCAACACATGGTCCTTCACCGCCAGCGCCGCCCTGATCTCCTCTGCCGCCGCCGTGCCGTCCGGGCAGGTGGACAAGGCGAAGACCGGCTTCAAGATGTTCGTGCACCAACTGGCCGGCGACGTCTTCCAGAACGAGGCCGGGCTCCAGAACGTCCGCGACCAGCTGGGCGGCTTCCTTGGCGAGAACCTCGCCGACCTCTCCACCGCCCAGCCCGACGGCTCCTTCCTCCTCAACACCCCGGACCGGTCCCTCGTCAACTTCAACAACTTCTACGAGGTGATCGAGAAGGGCGCCTTCAACAGCACCAACGGCTTCCCCGACCTCGCCTTCCCCGGCACGCCCGGCACCGGCGGCATCGAGTGGACGGCCGACAACCTCGCCACCGACACCACGGCGCTCATCGAGTTCCCCGTCGCCGGCAGCTACACCCTCGGCATCCGCGGCTGGGACAGCTTCACCCTCTCCATCGCCGACGGCGTGCGGAGCCCCAAGGACCTCTTCGCGACCGTCCTCGGCGACTACGACGGCAGCTCCTCCGGCAACCAGCTGTTCTCGTTCTTCGTCCCCTCGCCGGGCTTCTATCCCGTCCGGATCGTGCACAACATCGGCATCCAGCAGGGCGACCTTGAGTTCATCTCGGCCGACGCCGACGGCTCGAACGTGAAGCTCGTGAACGCGCCCGGCGGGCTGAAGGCCTATCAACCGCAGGGCACATGGCCCGCCTACGTCCTCAAGGTCGCCCCGGGCGACAACATCACCGGCTTCAATGAAGCCACCACCACCGACGTCCTCCCGAACGCCGCCGTCACCGCCATCATCGAGGACGACGGCACCACCGTGGAACCCGGCAACGTCAGCCTCAAGGTCGATGGCCAAGGAACTTCCTCCGCCACCAAGTCCGGCAAGCGCACCACCGTCACCTTCAGCAAGCCCGCCGACTTCGAGCCCAATACCTCCCACACGGCCACCCTCGTCTATACCGACTCGGCCGGCACCACCGTCACCAACGAGTGGGACTTCGACATCGTCTCCACCTTCGTGGCCGACGCCTCGCTCTCGTACCCGCCCGGCAGCGGCGACGCCGCCAAGCGCGGCTTCAATGTCCGGGTCAACAAGCTCCCCATCGGCTTCGTCTCCGGCGAGTCCGGCTCCGTCACCAAGTCCGAGGGCATCCTCGCCGGCAACCTGTTCGGCGGCGTCAACGACGTGAACCTCGACGACACCACGTACCCGCGCTCCGGCGACATCTGGGCGGCTCCCACCATCAACTTTGGCACCACCGACCTCGGCCGCATCCCCGCCAACACCGTCGCCCCGGGCGTGCCCGGCAAGTCCGGCCACTCCGACCACTTCGCCGCCGAGGCCGAGACCTACATCGAGTTCCCCAAGGCCGGCTTCTACCAGTTCGGCGCCCATGCCAACTCGGGCTCCCCTCGCATCATGCAGCAGGAGGCGCAGTCCCACATGTATGGAGCCGTGGAGATCATCGAGCCGGTCGCCCTGAACGGCACCCGCATCGCCATGTCCGCGACCCGCACGTCCATCGGGTCCGGATTCGGCGCCGACCTGTCCACCAACCCCATGGTGGCCAAGGCCGTCGTCGCCAACCCCCTCCTCGCCAACACTGCCCTCGTCAACGCCGCGGAGGCCTCCAACAGCATCGTCATCATCCAGCGCGGCGTCGTCGCCTTCGGACTCAAGGCCGCTGCCGCCAAGGCCGCCGGCGCCAAGGGCGTCATCATCTTCAACGATGCCTCCGGCGACCGCGCCAACCGCCCGCCCATCTTCATGGGCGGCGTCGCCGAGGGCGTGGACATCCCCTGCGTCTTCGTCAACCACCGCGACGGCACCAACCTGGTCGCCCTCGCCAACGCGGGGGGCCTTGTCCTCAACCTGCAGGAAAACCCGGCCCAGCAGGCGCTCATTCCCAACGACGGCTACACCGGCGGCTGGACCTACGCCGTCTCCATCCCCGCCCCGGGCCTTTATCCGTTCCGCTTCGTGGGCGGCTCTGGCAACGGCTCCACCTATTCCATGGAGTGGACGTCCGTGAAGGCCAACGGCACCCACGTCCTCCTCAACGACCCGGAGGATCCCGAGGCCATCAAGACCTACCGCGCCGTCAAGGCTGCGCCCTCCCTTGCCGCGCCCAGCGTCCAAGATGCCTCCCGCGGCGTCCTGGAAGTCAACTGGAAGGGCAATGCGTCCCTCCAACGCTCCGACTCCATCTCCGGTCCCTTCACGACCGTCCCCGGTGACAGCCGCCCCGTGAGGGTCAACGGCGGCGACCAACAGTTCTTCCGCATCCAGCCCAACTAGGCCCTGCGGAACACGGGCCGCCTCGTTGCCGGCCCTCTTGAACTTCACGGCCCGGTCGTCGCCTCGCGCGCGGCCGGGCCTTTTTCGTGGATGCCAACGCCCCCGCCGTCGCATCCATCCCCGCCATCGGCGACGCCTCTGGAGGGAAACCGGCCCTCGCGAAAATGGGGCCTTCGCGCGCCCGCGGCTCACGTCCGCGGGCTTGGGATCCTTGCGGGCCGCCCTTGGCGCGGGGTGGCCCTGACACCGGGTTGAGGCCCATCAAGGTCTGTGCGTGTGGCCGAGCCTCGTCACGAGGCCCGGCGGCTCGAGGGGTTCCATCCCATGCCGCGGCACGGTGCGCGTCCGGGCAAGGACCCATGCACGCTCGGCGCCTCCTCGCACCCCAATCCTCGCGCAAGGAGGTGGGAAGCTCGCGATCCGCGAGCGGGCGGCTTGCGGCAGGCCATGGTTGATGGGGCCAGTGAAACCTGCCCCGGCGGCCAACCCGCGGTCTCATGGGTGGCCGCCAAGACGCCATGGGGACCTGTCTTTTCAACCCTCGTCGGCGCAGCGTGGGGCGGAACCGGGCACTCAGGAACGGCTTGCGCGGGAATCCGGGACGCAACCCGGGCCTTGCACCCTCCATCGGCGGCCCCTACCTCCCCCGCCGTGCTTGCCCAAACCCAGTCCGCCGCCGTCGTCGGCATCGATGCCGTCCCCGTCCAAGTTGAGGTTGATTCCGGATATGGAGACACGCGGGTGACGGTCGTGGGCCTGCCAGACACGGCGGTGAAGGAATCCACGCACCGCGTGATGAGCGCGTTGTCCAACTCCGCCTTCCATGCCCCGCTGGGACGGGTGGTGGTGAACCTCGCCCCGGCGGACATCCGGAAGGAGGGGCCGTCCTTCGACCTTCCCATTGCGCTGGGCATCCTCGCCGCCACGGAGCAGGCGGAACCGCGCCGTCTCGACCGCGTCATGGTGGTGGGCGAACTCGCGTTGACCGGGGCGGTCCGCGCGGTCAAGGGCGCCCTGCCCATCGCCATGCGCGCCCATGCCATGGGGCTCGACGCCGTGGTCGTGCCCGCCGAAAACGCCGCCGAGGCGGCCGTGGTGCAGGGGCTCGACGTCATCCCCGTGCGAAACCTTCGCGAGGCCGCGCTGTGGCTCGAGGGCAACACGCCGATCGACCCGGTGCGAATCGACGTGGAAGCCCTCTTCAAGGCGCCGCCCACGGAGGAGCTCGACCTGTCCGAGGTGCGTGGCCAAGAGACGGCGAAGCGCGCGCTGGAGGTGGCGGCGGCCGGCGGACACAACCTCCTGCTCATCGGCGTACCCGGGACCGGCAAAAGCATGCTCGCCAAGCGCCTCGCCACCATCCTTCCCCCGCTCAACCTTCCCGAGGCGCTCGAGACCACCCAGATTCACTCCATCTGCGGCCTGCTCGGCCCGGGCCAGGCGCTCGTCACCCAACGCCCCTTCCGTTCCCCCCACCACACCGCCTCCGACGCCGGCCTCCTCGGCGGCAACGCGCATCCCACCCCGGGCGAGATCTCGCTCGCCCACCACGGCGTGCTCTTCCTCGACGAGCTCCCCGAGTTCAAGCGCTCCGTGCTCGAGACGCTCCGGCAACCGCTGGAGGAGGGTCGCGTCACCATCTCGCGAGCGGCCGGCACCATGACGTTCCCCGCCCAGTTCACCCTTGTGGCCGCCATGAACCCCACCCCCGATGGCAAGATGCCCCACGAAAGCCGTTCCTCCCCGCGCGAGATCGCCTCCTACCTCGGGCGCGTGTCCGGCCCGCTCCTTGACCGCATCGACCTCCACGTGGAGGTGCCCGCCGTGCGGTTCGCCGACCTTTCCCGCGCCCAGCCGGGCGAGTCCAGCGCCGTGGTCCGGCAACGCGTCCTCGCCGCGCGCCATGTCCAGCGGACACGCTTCGCCGGCCGCCCCGTCAACTGCAACGCCCGCATGCGCCCGCGCGACCTCCGCGAGTTCGTCCGGCTCGACGAGTCCACCCGCGACATGCTCCGCGTGGCCATGACCGACCTGAACCTCTCCGCGCGCGCCCATGATCGCATCCTGAAGGTCGCCCGCACCCTCGCCGACCTCGCCGGCCGCCCGGAGGTCACCGCGTGCGACATCTCCGAGGCCATCGGCTTCCGCAACCTCGACCGCCAACTCTGGGGCTGACGCCCCCCGCCCCCCGCCCCCCGCTCCTCGCTCCTCGCTCCTCGCTCCTCGCTCCTCGCTCCTCGCTCCTCGCTCCTCGCCT
>CAIYFP010000368.1 GCA_903925515.1 uncultured Verrucomicrobiota bacterium | reverse complement strand
GGGAAGCGTGCGGCCGTCGGGCAGCACGCCCATGAGGTTGCCCGAGACGCGGATGTCGCGGGTGTCCTCGAACTGGACCGCGATGGCAAGGGCGACGAACACGTTGAACTCCGAGCGATCGTCCACTCCATCGCCGTTGGTTCCAAAAACGTGCCCACCCTCGCTGCCGTAGGCGGCCAGACCTACTTCGCCGCCGGGCGAGAGCTGGCCGTCGGGAGCAATCCCAAACCAGCATCCGCTCACCTGGCCACCCGACGAGCCAGCCCCAAACTGGAGCCCATAGGTCTCGGAGGTCCCGCTGGTGAGAATGCTAAAGCCTCGCAACCGCACGTCGGCGGCGCGGATCTGGAAGGAGTAGTCCGGTGGCGCGTCCGCCCCGGGAGCGGCCTCCAGGTTGCGCGCGTCGAGCACCAGCTTCAAGGTGGCGTTGTTGGCGCTCGTGATCGGGCTCGAGTTTGGCTTCGCTCCCGACTGGCTGAAACCGTCGATGAGAACCCCCCTGGCAAACAGGGCCGGAAAACCTCCAGGGGGTGCCACCAACACATGAGGTCCAGCCCCGGGAATCGCGAACCGGATCTCACTCCGGCCTTCCTCCTCGGTGAACTCATCCACCCAACCTAATTCTCCAACGGACAAGGGGCGCCCCAGGACAGGGGCATCCGGGGAGGATGCGAATTCCTGGTTCAGGAACAGCAGAGCCTCGGCGAAGGTCAGTTGGGCATCCGGGTTCTTGTCGTTCGCGGCCGTATTGACGGTGATGCGATACGAACGTCCCCAGGCGGGTTGGACCGCGAGGAGCGTTGCAGCCAGGCAAGTCAGCGGGCCAATGGTCCTGCGCATCATGTCATGATGCAACGATAAGCGGAGCATGTAAGGCAACACATTTCGGGGGCGGCGGGCTTGCCATAGGGGAGGATTCATGTGGATGTCGCCCGACGGCACCGTCCCGGGCGGATGGCCGGACTTGGAGCCCTTGAAGGTGCGGCGGCGTGCCGGATGACCCTTCGCAGGGCCGGTCTCGGCGCCTGGCCCGCACATCTGGGCATGGATTCCCCTTGGATTTGGCCTTCCTTGCCTCCCTTCCCTCTCAGCCCTGCAGAAGTCCGAGGGCCTTGCCGAACGTTTGCATCCTCATCCAAGTCCCCAGCTTCCCTTCGATGACCGCGTGCGGCAGGCGTGTCCTGATCAAAACATCTCTGACCCCGACCCAAGTCCCCGTTGCAAGGGAGCGGTTACCCCTCCCTGGAAGATCACGGAGTCACCTCCAGGGTAACCGTCCGGCCGACCCGTCGTGCGTGGGGGCGGGGTGTTCGGGCAGGATGGGCGGGTGAAGACCAAGAACCCCATGTCTCGCGCCTCGTCGGGACGCCCAAACTAGCCCCGGCACGAGATCGAGGCCATCCCCCGCAAGCATCGCGACAGCGGCTTTTCCCTGCTCGCCTTCGCCCAGCAACTCCGCCTTCCCTATCCCACCCTCTGGAGCTGGCGACGCCGCCTCGCCGCCATCCACGCCCTCAACCCCAAGCCGCCCCTCGCATCCGCCGCCCCTCGTCTCCCGCCCCGGCCCAGGCCTTCATCCTCGTCGAAGTGAAGCCCGTCCCCGCCCAGGCCCACTTCCTCCTCGCCTGGGCTCCCAACCGATCCCTCCGCATCCCGCCGGGGTTTGACCCCGGCGAGCTGCGTCGCCTTCTGGACCTCCTGGGAGTCCGCCCATGACCGGCTTCAGCCCCACCACCGGGATCTTCGTCGCCTCGGCTCCGGCGGCTTCTGGCACTCCACCTGGCGACTCGAAAAGGGAGCCTTTCGCTGGCCCATGCGGCACGAGCCGGTGGCTCGGCACACTCGGGAGGAGCTGACCTTGTTCCTCGGCGGCATCGACCTGGCTAAGCCGTAACGATTCAGTTGGGAGGGAAGTGATTGCGAAGCAGATGCTTCTGCAAGCCGAGGAGTGAGCGAGGCGCGAGCCGGTACCAGGCCCGTAACGAGCGAACGACGAAGGAGTTGCGCAAGCAGATCGAGCAAGCACGACCG
>CAIYFP010000367.1 GCA_903925515.1 uncultured Verrucomicrobiota bacterium | reverse complement strand
CTGCGCCGGCCTCGGGCTCAACTGCATCGTCGAGAACCACGGCCACCTCTCCTCCCATGGCCAATGGCTCGCTGGCGTCATGCGCCGCGTCAGCAAGCCCAACTGCGGCACCCTCCCCGACTTCGGAAACTTCCTCATCGACGACAAGGGCACCTGGTACGACCGCTACCAAGGCGTGGCCGAGCTCATGCCCTTCGCCAAGGCCGTCAGCGCCAAGTCTCATGACTTCGATGCCGCCGGCAACTGCATCCAGACCGACTACCGCCGCATGATGAAGATCGTCCTCGACGCCGGCTACCGCGGCTTCGTCGGCATCGAGTACGAGGGCGACAAGCTCCCCGAGGCCGACGGCATCCGGGCGACCAAGACGTTGCTTGAGCGCGTCCGCGCCGAGCTCGGATAGGATCCCTTCGCGTGCGAACGCCATGGCGCCTCGCCGTCCGCCTTGCGGGGGCGTGCTTGGCGTTCATCCATGTCGTCCTCGGCGGCGAGCCTTCCCCGTTCCGCCCCCTTCCATCCTCCGAATCGCGCATCCCGCGCACCTTGCTCAACATGGCCCGATCCATCGAGGGGCAGCGGGAGATGGGCGTGGCCGGCGAGCATGTCCCGTGGCTCGATGCCCTCCTGCGTGACCTCGACGCTGAATGGACGCTCGCCCGCGCCGCCACCAACTCGGCCCCGCACGAGGCCATGGCCCGGCTTGAGTCGCGGTTCGCCGACGACTTGGGCCGACGCCTCGGTTCCGCTGCGCTTCGACGTCTGCGCGAGCTTGAGGTCCAGGCACAAGGCGGGCGTGCCCTCCTTCGCGACGACGTCGCCGCGCTCCTGGAACTCACCCCCGAACAACGCAGCAAGCTCGCAGCGATCGCCGCCCAAACCGACGACGTCGCCGCCCGCGCCCGCGCCGCCAACACGAACGGGAAGCCCGACGCCGCCCTCATGGATGGCTGGCAACGGCTGCGCAAGGCCGAAGATACCTCGATGCCGCGTGTGCTCAAGGCGGGCCAATCCACGCTTTGGCGCGAGTCCGTCGGCGCGCGCATGGACACCAGCAAGTTCGACCGCGTCCATCCCACGGCCCCGGAGTTCCCGGCGGGCGGCCGTTGGCTGGACGAGCGGCAGCCCCGCATGTCGGCCCTGCGCGGCAAGGTGGTGCTCGTTCACTTCTACGCATTCCAGTGCCACAACTGCCACGCGAACTTTGGCACCTACAACCGTTGGCGCGCGTCGCTGCGCGAGAAGGGCGTGGAACTGGTCGGCATCCAAACCCCCGAGACGGAAGCCGAGCGCGAGCCTGCGCGCGTGGAGGAGGCCGCGCGCAAGGCGGGCTTCGACTTTCCCGTGTTGCTGGACCTCGACCAACGCGCATGGACCGCATGGGGCAACTCGGTGTGGCCCACGGTTTATGTCGTGGACCGGCGCGGCTACATCCGTGGTTGGTGGATCGGCGAGCTCCGGTGGCAGGGGGCGCGTGGCGACCAGATCATCGAGCGCATGGTCGAGCGTTTGCTGGCGGAGGAGTGAGCCCAAGGTCCCGCAAACACCTCGGGCAAGGCGCAAGGCGTTGCACGACTCCCATTTGACGGGAGGGTGAATTCGTGCGGAAAGCCGAATGGGTGATTGCCCAACGTCTCGCCGACAGCCCAGCCTGTTCGGACATGCACAAACCATATCGAACGCTGGCGCTCGCGCTGGCCGGGTTGGCGGGCCTTGGTACCCTTCAGCAGGGCCGCGCCGAGCTGGCCCTCATCGACATCAACAACCCCGTCGTGGGAACCCGGGCCAACAATCCCGATGGATCCTTCACCGTCACGGCAGGCGGCAACGACACGTGGGGCAACGAGGACTCGTTCACGTATGCCCATGAGCCGCGCACCGGTGACTTTGACGTCATGGTCCAGGTCGTGAACCTCGAGGTCCAAGACCCCGGCGCCCAAGATTCCGCCAAGGCCTGTCTCATGGCCCGCGCCAACACCACGCCGGGCTCGCCCAACATTCAGGTCTCCGCCCTCCCCGTCGCGTCCAAGAACGCCATCGAGACCATCTACCGGCCCGTCGCGGACCAAGGCACCGACGACATGCCGGACCGTCCTTCCAGCAATACCAGCGCGGGCGGCACCGCCGAGGTTCCCAACGTCTGGCTCCGCATGCGCCGCATCGGCAACCACTTCACCACCTACTACGCCAACCAGCCCGGCGCATGGAATGTTCTCTCCGAGGTCACGGTGGACCCCGCCGAGTTCCCCAACACGATCCTCGTCGGGCTTAGCACCGTGAACCACATTGGGCCGGGCGAGGACGAGAACCTCCGCACGAAGGCCACCTACAAGGGTTACGGCAACGTCCCCACGCCGCCCGTCACCACGGTGAACGGCGAGCCAGCGGGCGACCGTGCTCCCGGCACCTATCCCAACAAGACGCTTACTGGCGTGAACTGGAAGATCGAGGTGCCCGCTGACGGCCTTGGACCCAACGGCAGCCCCATCGTCTATAACGGCGCCAACAAGAACGAATACATCCTCTCGGTGGAGGCCCAAGGACCCGTCTCATGGTCCGCCCCGGGCTACAACCAAGGCGACATTGACTTCGACATCGGGCCGCGCGACCCCGTCGCCGCTCTCTCCAACACCGGCCCGTACGGCCCCACGCGCAACCGCGAGGTCACCGACCCCAACGCCGCGCCCACCCAGGCATGGGCTCCCTCGCCCCGCGACGGCATCGTCCTCGGCTCCATCCGCAAGCTGCAGCAGCAATGGAACGACGGCGCCCCCGCGTTCCATGCCTTCTTGTTCTGCCCCACCTACGAGGGTGCCTCCCGCAAGGGCTTCAGCACCGAGACCGGCATCTTCCGCAACATGGATTACTACTTCTCCTTCGTGAAGCTGGGCGAGACCGCGCAGTTCCTGCCAGACGGCGCCAGCCCGGCCGCGTTGCGCGAGGCTAACATCAACGTGTCCATGGCATGGTTCCCCTACGCCGCAGGCTGGAAGGCAGGCTATGTCGCGGCCCCCAACGGCTCCGCCAACGGCACATGGCGCTCCCACGGCACCCATAGCGCCGCCCTCACCGCGCCCCTCACCTCCAAGTTCTCCTCCCAGGAGATCGTCCAGTGGACCGATGACGGCGGCGGCGCGTTCGGCGGTCAGGCCACGGTAACCATTCCCGGGGCGAAGCCTTCCGACGGCATGTTGTTCACCATCTCGACCGACGACTCCACCGACAACCGCGGTGCCTTCATCAGCGCCGTGCCATCGGGCGACAACACGGGCTGGGGCGTGTCCATCCGCATCGACGACGAGGACAACTCCCCCACGGCCTACGCGAACGAGGGCCAGTCCGACTTCGCATTCCTCTTCATCCCGTACAGCACCTACAATCTCGTCGGCGGCAAGGTGAACGCGAACGGCAGCAAGGCCGCCGGCGCCGGCAACTTCTCCGTCGCGCGCGTGTCCGCCGGCCGGTACGAGATCACCATCCCCGGCAAGACCGACAAGGACGGTATGCTCGTCCTCCAGAACTGTGGCGCCCTCGCGGGCCAACCCACGGTCGCCGACGACGGCGTCCTCGCATGGGAGTACATCAACGGCAAGTTCGTGGTGGAGGCGCGCCATGCCGAGGCCGGCCCGTCCGGCTACGACGTGTTCCCTGCGCGCGACACCGACTTCTACTTCGCATGGGTTGATTTTGCGTCGCCCATGGCTCCGACCGCGCCGCCCGTGGCCCCGTCCCTGTCCATCGGCCGTTCCGGCGCCAACGTGGTCGTCTCATGGCCGGCCGGCACCAGCGGCTACATCCTCGAGTCCGCGCCAGCCATCACCGGGCCATGGACCGCCGTGCAGGGCGTGACAAGCAACGAGGCCACCGTCACCCCGTCCGCCGACGCCCAGCTCTTCCGCCTCCGTCAGTAAGCCCGCGTGCCGGATGCCTCCGCCGGTCGTACATCAAGGGCCGGGATGCCTCGTGCGTCCCGGCCCTTTCTCTCTTCCTGAGACGCCTAAGGGCAATGGGGTCACATCCAAACATTCGACATTTGGGTTTGGGCGGGGCGGGTAAGACGGGTGCATTGGGAGTTTCGCATGGCAGGGCGCAATCGCGTCGAATCCCTTCATGCGAAGAGCGAACGGTGAGCGACCACGCAGTTGGACCCATCATGAGGTTCCCATGCAAGAATCCCTCCCGCGCCGTCGCACTCGGCAAGGCAACCTCATCGCAAGACTCGAGGCCCTCGATTTCAAGACACGACGAGAGGCGGTGCCGATGCGCAAGACCCCCGAACAAATCCTCGTGCCGAAGCCGGAGGCTTCCTTGCTTGCGGCCGGTGGTCGAGCAGCGCAGCGACGACACCACCGGAGACCCATGCACAAGTTAAGCCCCGCATCCCTGCGGGGATGCCAACGCAGGGGGGGCATCAGCTGGTAGGTGTTTCCCGATGGCCGCCGGGTGGAGTTAAGCGCGTGGAGCCGCCCACGCGGTGCGTCGGCGGAAGCCTCTTCACCCATCGGTGAATTCCACGACTCCCCGGTTGCGCATGTTTGCCGGACCCATGGTTCCGGCAAAAGCATCCTCAAGGCCGTCCTGCCTCCGCAACGGATTAGGGTAATCCTGAACCCGGACGACATCGAGCAGGGAATCCGTGATCGGTGGCCCGTGGGCATTGGCGGGCTAGGCGTCGTGACCGACCCCGGGGAGATCCTTTCCTTCTTCCGGAGTTCCGAGTTCCTTGCGGGGGCTGGTCTAAGCCGTAACGATTCAGTTGGGAGGGAAGTGATTGCGCCGCAGATTCTTTCGCAAGACGAGGAGTGAGCGAGGCGCGGGCCAGCTCGAGGCCCGTAACGAGCGAAGGACGAAGCTCTTGCGAAAGAAGATCAAGCAAGCACGACCG
>CAIYFP010000366.1 GCA_903925515.1 uncultured Verrucomicrobiota bacterium | reverse complement strand
TTTCGTGTCCAACGAGGCGCGAGTGACGAGCAGACCCGCAGAGGTCTGTGAGGAGCGAGCCACGACGTGGGACGCGAAACGAGCCGCGGCCGTCCGGGTTGCTCCAAGAATGCCCCGGGGCTTCGTGGTTCGTCCGTCCCATACCGCTGCGGGTAGGCTCCGTCCTCACGCCCTGCCCCGGGGCATTCCTGGAGCAACCCAACACCAGAGATTTGTGAGACACGACACGAGGTTCCATGGGCTGACCTGATCCCATGGACATGGCAGCCGGGCCTATCGTTCCAACTCCCTCAGGAACGTCTCGAAGTCGCCGAGGTGCTCCTCGATCACCGACCTCAGGATGGTCAATTGGAGCTCTTGGTACGCATGCACGGCCACGTTGCGAAACCCCACCATCGCGCGCATGCGCCGGCCGGTCTCCGACGTCAGGATTCCCGCTCGTTCCAGCAACACAAAGGCTTCCCGGCTCGTCTGTGGCACTCCAAGGCGAAGCTGCGCCACCCGGTGCATCGCAAGGTCAATGGCCGCCTCGCAGGCCCGCTGAACATTCAAAACCATGGAGTCTTGGCGGGTCAGGTCGCCAAGACGATCCGGGTTGTTCGCGTACTCTTCCCGCACCCGCGCCATGCAGCGTCGGATGGTAGCGCCCTTGTTCAGCAGCAAGTCATCGGGCATGGCCATCAAGGGGTTGGCCCATAGCCGCCAGCACCGGCGCCCGTTCCTCGTTGAGTCGCGCGTAGTCGCTGAGCGCGTACATCTCCAACTCCGCCCGGCGCCGCGGGTCGCGTTCCCACACGACCTTGCCCCCGGCGATGATCTCCTTTCGCAGCACCGCCGTGGCCTCGTCCATGTTCACAAGGTCCACGTCCACGCCCAATTCCTCCCCCAAGTGTCCTTGCAGGGCGAGCCAGCACATGGAATCCAGCGGCCGGCCCGGCACGACGGCAAGATCCATGTCGCTGTCTGGCCGGGATAGGCCACGCGCCCGGGAGCCGAAAAGGTACACGACGACCGGTTCGCAAGGAGCCAGCAGGGCCACAACCCGCTCCCATGTCGCCGGTTCATGTTGCATCGCCGCGAACGCTATCCCTCTACCCATCTGCCTCAAGTTCATTCCCAGAAGGAGGCAATGGGGTCACATCTAAACGTTTGACATTTCGGGCGGTTCGGGAGCTTCGCGTCCTGCCCTCGGGGCAGGAACCTCCCTCGCCGCACCCAACCGGACGCGGACGCCAGCCCGGCGACCCGGAATACAAGGGCGGGTGCATGGGACCGAGTCGCTCGCCGAGGCGTGGACGCCGAAAGCTCGACGTCCCGGCGAGCCATCCTCCGCTTGGACGAACTAGAGGGAGCCATCCGGGGGCAGACGGTGGCCCGACGGCGGGTTCGGACAGGGAACAAGTCGTTGCGCGAAGGACCCGGGACCCGGCACGGGCGCCGTTTCACCCGGGATCACTCGAACAAATGTCAACAGTTTAGATGTGACCCCATTGCGGTGGTGGTTGCCCTCGCCGAGGCGTGGACGCCGAAAGCTCGACGTCCCGGCGAGCCATCCTCCGCTTGGACGAACTAGAGGGAGCCATCCGGGGGCAACCGGTGGCCCGACGGTCGGTCCGGACAGGAGACGAGTGGTTGAGCGAAGGAACCAGGACCCAGCATGGGCGCGTCTCACCCATGGTCACTCGGCCAAATGTCAACAGTTTAGATGTGACCCCATTGCGGTGGTGGTTGCCCGGGCGGCCAAACTTGTCTGGACAAACCCCCGCGGGACGGGAATGCAGGCCGTGTGCACCGCGATCCGCAGGAAGCCCGTCCACCGGGCGCCGTCACGGCCGCCCAGGACGACGACGCGGCCGAGCTTCGGCGCATGGGGTACCGTCAGGTGCTGCGCCGGACGATGGGCGGCTTCTCCAGCTTCGCGCTCGCCTTCTCCCTTGTGTCCGTCACCACGGGCATCTTCGCGAACTTCGG
>CAIYFP010000365.1 GCA_903925515.1 uncultured Verrucomicrobiota bacterium | reverse complement strand
TCTTCCTTGCCGTCCTTGGTGCCCATGAGGCAAGTCCACAGCTCTGTGCAGTGGACAATGCCGACCACG
Source organism: uncultured Verrucomicrobiota bacterium (assembly GCA_903925515.1). Lineage (GTDB taxonomy): Bacteria > Verrucomicrobiota > Verrucomicrobiia > Limisphaerales > UBA9464 > UBA6176. The sequence goes on along the minus strand of CAIYFP010000365.1, from coordinate 1,868 downwards.
GGCTGAATCCGCGATTGGCGCAGGGTTTATTCAAGCACCTGTGCGAGTGGATGCTGAGCGCGCCGCAACCGAGACAAATTCTGCTCACCGCCCATAGCCCTCAAGTGCTCGACGGTCTTCCGCTGCGTGATAAGCGCGTACGGTTGTTCACGGTTTCGCGGACGGATGCCGGGCGTTCTTCCATCCGCCGTGTGGAAGTGAATGAAAAGCTCGTCGCGATGGCCAACCAAGGTTGGACGCTCTCACGTCTCTGGGTCATGGGCCATCTTGGAGGGATGCCCAATGTCTAAGCCTCTCCGAGTTGCCTTTGTCGCCGAGGGCCCGACGGATTATGTCGTGCTCAGGGCAGTCGTCCGCGCGCTCCTTGGCGGGAGGGATTTTGAGCCGGTGCCACTCAAGCCGGAACTCGATGAAACCCTGCGCACCAAAAGCGCGAGCGGCTGGGGCGGCGTTTACTTCTGGTGTCGGCAAACGGTAGAACAGTCAGGCGGGCCGACGAGCAGCAATCCGCTCTTTGCATCCGACGATTCACTTGTGGTGATTCAGGTGGATGCAGACATCGCACGGAGACGCTATGCCGACTATGAAATCACGGACGCTCCCAACAACGACCTGCCATGCGAGCAGCCTTGTCCGCCACCAAATGCCACGACTAACGCGTTGCGTGCGGTCATGCTTGGATGGCTGAATGAAACTAAGGTGCCGCCTCACACGGTACTTTGCACTCCGTCCAAGAGTTTGGAGACTTGGGTGTTGGTTGGCTTGTTTCCGCAGAATCAATTCGCCTCTTCAGCGGATGTGGAATGCCGATCCAATCCCGACGCTCAGCTCCAAGCTCAACGGCTCGCTCACCGGTTGATTCGCGGTGGCCAAAAGCTCATCGATCAATACCAAGCGAACGAAAAAGGCATTCAAGATGCGTGGCCTAATGTGCGGGCCAAGTGTTCTGAGGCTGAGCGATTCTCGACTGATTTCTTGGGCCTTGTTCCCGCTGGCTAAAGCAGATGCTCCTCACCGAATCCATCGTCCCGCAGATGCGGTACACCGCCCTGACGTGTTTCCGCCTTCGCCTCGCTACGGCGAGAAACGTCGGGGAGCTGGTTCCCCTGTTGCGGGAGGTCGGGCATGGGCCGCAGATGGCTCCGGGAGAACATGCCGTTGGCACCCTCACCCCAACCCTCTCCCATGGGGAGAGGGAGTCTTATGGGGAAGTGGTGCTTGTGGAGCGATGGCGGGAGTCCATCCGGGGGCTGAATCCGGCCATCCTCCCATCCCGGGCCCTCGGCACCCTGCGAGATCCCGCCGTTGCGGGACTGCCAAAGCTGCTGAGCGGGGAGGTGAGCGTTGCGGGGGTTGAAGCCAAACTGGAATCCATCGCATGATCGACATCGAGTCCATCGCCGACCTGGAACTGCTGCGGGAGTCTGTGGACCTCGAGTGTAAGCTCGCTGCGGGACGTGATGAGAAGGGCACCTTGCCAGAGGATTTCTGGCCGACCTACAGCTCCTTCGCCAACACGGAAGGCGGCATGGTCCTGCTCGGCGTCAGGGAGAAGCAGGGGCAGTTTTCCATCGAAGGCGTGGCCGACATAGCCAAGGTGCGGAAGGAGCTGTTCGACGGGCTGAACAACCGTCAGAAGGCGAGTGTGAACCTGCTGACGGATGCGTCTGTCCGGGAGGTGGCGCTGCAAGGAAGAACGATTCTGGCGATCGAAATCCCACGGGCGAATCGGAAACAGCGTCCGGTGCATCTGACAACGAATCCGCTCGCGCAGCACACCTACCGCCGCCTGAACGACGGCGACCGCCCGCTGCCGGATGACGAGGTGAAGCGGATGCTGGCGGAGCAGGTGGAGGACAGCCGGGATG
>CAIYFP010000364.1 GCA_903925515.1 uncultured Verrucomicrobiota bacterium | reverse complement strand
GGGTGCGGCGGCCACGGGGGTGGGTGCGGCGGCCACGGGGGTGGGTGCGGCGGCCACGGCGGGGGTGGGCTCGTCCTTGGCGGCCTTGCGGGCCTTGCGGGCCTCGAAGTCGGCCTTGGCTTGGCCGATGGACAGGGTCAGCTCGTTGAGGATGAGCTTGATGGCGCGGATGGCATCGTCGTTGCCGGCGATGGGGTAATCGACGAGGTCGGGGTCACAGTTGGTATCGACGATGGCGACGATGGGGATCTTGAGGCGGCGGGCCTCGGCGACGGCATTGTGCTCGCGCTTGATGTCGATGACGAACATGGCGTCGGGCAGGGCGTCGATGGAGCGCATGCCGTCGAGGTTCTTGGCGATGCGCTGGTGCTCGCGGCGGAGCATGGATTGCTCCTGCTTGACATACTGGTTGATGGAGCCGTCCTGCTCCATGCGCTCGATCTCCTTCATGCGGGCGAGTGAGCGCTTGACGGTGCGAAGGTTGGTGAGGGTGCCGCCGAGCCAGCGGCCGGTGATGTGGGGTTGCCCGCAGGAGAGGGCGGCCTCCTTGACGGCCTCCTGGGCCTGCTTCTTGGTGCCGCAGAAGAGGATGTTGCCACCCTTGGCGGCGACCTCGGCGACGAAGGCGCGGGCGCGGTCGAGTTGGCCGACGGTGATGTCGAGGTTGATGATGTGGATGCCGTTGCGGGCCTCGAAGATGAAGGGCTTCATCTTGGGGTTCCAACGGCGGGTTTGGTGGCCGAAATGAACGCCTGCGTCGAGGAGTTCCTGGATGCTGACCTGGCTCATGCGCTTACCTGACTTCCCTTGGCTTGAATCCCGCTGGTGGAGCGGGACATCCGGCGGAAGGACCGGATTGGATACCGATGTTGTTATGGCCGCCGCCGGCCCTCGCCGACGGACGTTTCAAGGCCGTTTCCCCCGCGCTGGTCGCCCGGCGAGGGGACGGGGACGCTATCAGGGCGGGTTGGGCGGGCAATCCCAAAGATGGGTTCACCATTTGATGCCGACGGAGAAGGAGCCAAAGGAATCGACGTCGCCCTGGCCCTTGAACTCGGCGGTGCGGACCTGGTGGGTGTAGGCGACATCCCACCCGCGGCCGGAGTACACGAGGCCGGCCTTGACCTCGCCGACGACGCGTTGGAGGGGCATGGAATGGCTCTCATGGAACAGGTTGCCTTGGACGAGGACGTTGTGGCCGAAGGCTCGGGCGTCGGCGGCGAGGAAGCCATGGAAGCCGCGCCTGGGTTCCTCGCCCTCGGGCCGTCCGCCGGACGCCGGGATGACGTCGTCGATGCTTCGCCATCCGAAGTCATTGGGAATACGGAGGCCGATTCGCCACTGGGCACCGAGGGAGACGAAGGACTGGGCGGTGCCGGCGACGAGGCCCATGTGGGGCAGGAACTCTCCGGTGACCTGACCTCGGACGGGGGCGGCGTAGCGGAGGACGCGCGCATATCGGAAGCCGACGTCGGGCTCGTTGCGCAACTGGTTGTCCCAGCCTTGGGCGAGGGGGAGGGCCCGGACGCGGTGGACGGTGTTCTGGGATTGCTCGGCCATGGAGGCGGGGCCGACGACGCCGACCTTGGCGGACCATGCGTCGAGGACGGGTGCATGGCTGCCGACGGTGCCGCGCTTGAGGATGGAGGCCGTGGCGAAGAGCCAGCCCGCGTACGGGCGGTCGTCGGTGATGAGGTCGGGGCGGGACGTGTCCCCCGGGGTGTAGATGTTCTGGGTGACGGAGACGGCGGGGCGCCATGCGACGGGGCGGCTGCCGATGTTGGGAAGCCAGCCGGCGAGGCGGGCGAGCGGGGCATCGGG
>CAIYFP010000363.1 GCA_903925515.1 uncultured Verrucomicrobiota bacterium | reverse complement strand
TGCCTTTCGGCTGGGGGGCTAATCCAAACTACGGGGCGAGGGGCATTGACATCATGGAAAACACTACGGAGTCACCAATGCCTTTCGGCTGGGGGGCTAATCCAAACCCCGGGGCCATTTGAGGCCGTGTTTACGGGGTTGCAAGCGTTGTTTAGGTCGGGAGCAGGGGATGAAGGCTGGTAGGCGCGCAGGGTACGAGGGAGATGGGTGGGCTGGTATGGACTTAACCTGTTGTGATGCAGTTGTTTGCATGGATCATGGGGACAGGTCATGGGGTGGTGGGTTTGATGGCCTCCAGGGTCATTGCCTGACGCGGTGGGGCCTAGACGAGGTAGCAAACGGCGCGTTCGGAGCAGACCATGGTGCCGGCCGTCAGGGTTTCCCGGGTCGCCCTTGCGTCGAGGGGATAGGCCACGGCGCGGTCCTCGTCGTCGTCCATCTCGGCGAGGATGGCCTTCCAGAGGCGCTGGAACTCGTCGGGCTCGAGCCGGCACTCGAAGAGGCTGTACTGGACGCGGACGCCAAAGTCCTCGCAGGTCTTGGCGACTCGGACCAAGCGCTTGGGGTTGGCGATGTCGTAGGCGACGAGATACAGCATTTGCTTGGAGCCGGGCGGCTTGGTGGCGTAGGGGGCGACCGGGAAGGCATCGAACCACCAGTCTGTGCCCCCGCCGGCCGGTGCAGGGGAGGGTTCGGGTCTTGGACGAGGCACGGGTTGGAGCTGCCGGGGATTCTGGTTTTAGTTCATGAGAAAGGCCTCGAAGCGGGTGGGGTCCTCAAGGTTGGCCTTGAATTGGACCACCTGGTCATCCATGACCTGCCGCAAGGTGGTGCGGTGTCCGGAGAACTCGGACATGAACTGACGTTCCATGCGGCGTTCGTACTGGAGGATGAACTTCCGGCGTCCGGCGTCGTTGAGGTAGATGCCCCCCTTCATGGGCTCGAAGTGGGACTCGTTGAGGATTTGGTGGCTGAAGCAATCCATCGCGAGCGCCTCGACGAGGGCGGGGCGAAAGGGTTCCAGCAGGTCCAGGGGCAGGGACCATCGCCCGTCCTCGGTGGCATGGAGCAGTCCCAATGCGGGATCGAGCCCGCGCGCATGGCACAGGGCGGCGAACTCGTTGTAGAGGAGCGTGGAACCGAACGAGATGCAGGCGTTGACCGGGTTCAGGGGCGGCCGGGTCGATCGACGCTCGAACGGGAATTCCCCCGGGAGGAAGCGTGCCCATGCCGAGAAATAGCGGGCCGTCGCGGCGCCCTCGTACCCGCGCAGCTCGTCCAGCGTCTCGGACCTCCGGCATGTGCGGAACAGGTCGTCGATGAAGGCGAGGGCATCGCGGACCACCTGATCCCGCTCGCTGGACTCCGGGTTGCTGGGGTCGTCCTTGCGGGCGCCTTGGAGGCGTTGGAGGACGCGGCGTTGGTTGTACAACTTGGCCATGATGATCCGGCCCGCCACCTGGAGGGCGAATGCCGGGTCCAACGTTCGTTGGTATTGCCGGACCCGCGCGGCCCCATGCGCCGGCGTGGCAGGAACAAACGCCCCAAGGAACCGCCCAGAATGCGACAGCCATGCGACCGGAATCTCGCGTCGCAACACCGTCCCCATCGCCCGGGACGTGATTTGCACGGATTCCGCGAGGATCAGGCGCTCCACGTCCCGGAGCGGGATCTCGCGCAGGATCGTCTCGCCCTCGGACTCGGGCTCGCGCCCCACGACCTCAAGGGACTCGCGGTCGAGCCGGACGCGGGCGTCGGGTTGAAGGATGATGGCGGTGGGCATGGCGGGAATTAGCGAAGGCGGAGCTGGGGCGACGGAAGGTCCAGGTGGAACCGGCCGCGCTCGGGCAGCAGGTCCGCGAGGCGCGCCCCGTTGGCGTCCATGTTGCGAAGCTTCTGCTTCAACGAGCTCAAGGCGCGCCGGATGTCGATGTCCAGGAATCCCTGCCCGAAGGCGTCGCCATGGCGAACGTCGCCGAAGTCCCGGGGATCGGCCTCGCGCCGCATGTCCGCCTGGAATGCGTGGAGCGGGTCGATCGCGTCGTTGTAGGCAAGGATCGGGGCGCCGCCGTGCTTGAGCCTGGACGCAAGGAAGAGCAGCACCACGTGTTCGCGGGGGGCCAGGTCCAGCGTACGCCCATTCAGCTCCAGCCGCGCGCGCCGGACCTCCAGCGTGACTTGCAAATGCTCGGACGACCGTTGCCGCACCTCGTTTCGGCATTGGTCCACCAACCTTTGGAAGCCACCCGGCGCACGTCCCAGCTCGCGATGAAACAAGTTCGAGATGGGAACGAAGGGGACGTCGGCCAACTCGACCGTTGCCTTCGACGGCACATGCTCCTTGCCGTCATGGGTTTTGAGCGCGCCGCCCGGCTGGCCCGGGAACCAAAAGCCCTGCAACGATTCGTACGGCGGGTTCACCAACACATGCGTCAACCGGTCCGTCTCGCGACCCGCGAGCGTGAAGCACGCATAGATCAACGCCCCCATCGTCTTGCGTCCCCCGGCCAGCGAACCCACCACCCGCACGTCCGGGTTCGCCACCAAGCCGCGCACCTGTTCCAACAGGAAGCTCGCAGCCGCCTCGTTGTCCCCGGGGCTCCGGATGTCCGCCAGCTCCCGCGTCTCGCCGCGGCCGGGATCCGCCGACGTGATCACCCGCACGTCGTCGCCGGTCAGCCCGAAGCGAAGCCGCCCGGTCAGGTCATGCCCCGCATCCCCGAGCGCTTGCCGCAACGATTCCCACGGGCTCTTCCCACCCATCTCCGCGACGGGTGCAAACAACCGTTCCAACGGACGCCGCCCCTCCGCCGTCGTCACCACGATCACCCTTGATGGAATGATCGGCTCCGACTCATGCGCCAACGCCCAGATCGTCTCCGTCAGGATCGCGGGCGACATCCCCGTGACGGCAAGGAGGGTCCAGTCGGGCTCCGACACCGAGGGCTCGGGACGTCCCGAGGCTACTTTGCGAAGGTTCTTCGAGGCCATGCGTTGTTGTCAGGGCAAGGATTTCACGATGCGGAAAGCGCTCGACTGCCCAAGACGTCTTGGGACGTCCATGGCTTGCTCGTCCACAAACTGGGAGCCGGTGACATGCGCGACATTAGGCAAACAGCCCCTGCTGCATCTGCTGGAAGAGTTGGCTCCGCAGGACCACGTGCATCTTCCTCGACCTCGCAAAGTCCATGGCCTGTGGCGGAAGGGCGCGCCGCACGACGATCGTCTTGGCCATCTGGCCGCCCGCCTCCGCAACCGCCTGCAAGTCCTCCTTAAGCGTCTTCAGTTCCTTCTCCCTCAACTCCTCCTCGACCTGGTCGATCAACTCCCGGGCGCGATCACTGAAGAATGCCGACGCCAGCTCGGCGCGGAGCTTCTCCATGCGCTGCTCCGGGCTCACGCGGTCCTTGCAATCCACAATCCAAAGTCGGCCCCGCCAATTGAAGACCAGGTCGTGCTCGCCCTCGTCCCGCCCGTCGCCACTCCGGCGAGACGACACCGTCCGAATCCCGCGCCGGACCCTCGGGATGCCGTTCTTGAGAATGACAACGGCCGTGGCGAGCTCGAGCCGATCCCCTGCCCTTGCTGGAGGCTCGTTGCCTTCCACATGGAGAAGCCGCCTGAAGTCATAGCGGCCATCCTCCATGCGCGGCCCAATCTCCTGCCAGGGGAACCGCTCGCCATCGGCATTCAACGTTAGCAACTGCCCGCCATCCACCACCTCCGCCGCGTCGAGCTGGCAACGCACCATGTCCACGGGATCCACGCCCGCCGCCAGGTTCTCGTTCAACGTTCGCGAGATGCCCTGTTCAAGGCGGCCCTGCTGGGGCACAAACGCAATGACCCTCTGCTCCTTCTCGATGTAAAAGCACGGGCTCCCCGCCGACCGGCACCAGTCAAACGCCGCCAGCGCCATCAACTTGTTCCCTCCCGTCAGGTGGAACTTGCAATTGTCCTCACCCAGCTCCAGCCGATGCGCCGTGTCGGCGATCGCGTCCTCAAGGCCTTTCAAGTCCGTCGTGGGAACCTGCACCAGCTCGATGGCCTCCGCCGCAAGGCGACCCGTCGCGATTGCAAAATCCTTCACCCGCTCCGCCGGTCGCCTGGACTCCGAGGGGTCATCGGAATGGAACAACACGAGCCTTGCCGGCGTCTGGTCGAGGATGGCAAGGACCTGCGGCCATGTCTGGCGCGATGCAAACGTGAGGAGTGTCATGCTGGGGTATCTTGTTTGTCTGTTTGGAAATCATGCCTTGAGCAGCCTCAATGCGAGGCGCGACCACAATTCAGGCCCATCCTCGCCCGACCACTCCCCGGCGGGCGGCATCAGCCACTCAAGGCCATGCAACTCCCCGGGCTCCATCGGCGCGGGCGTCCGCGTCTCGTGCAGGAAGACCACGCCCAGATGCACCCGGCCCACCGGCGAAATGTCCTCGTGGATCAGGCCAAGGAATCGCGTTTCCCCAGGAACGGCCATGGGAAGCTCCTCGGCCAACTCCCGCCGGAAGCCATTCCATAGCGTCCCCTGCCACGAAAACCCCGCCGCATCCGTTCCTACGGCGTCCACCGGGTTCACGTGGCCGCCCACCCCAAGCGAACGCGCCCCATGCAGTCGCGTCTCCGTTCCCCTCCGTCGATAGCAAGCAAGGCGTCCCCCCGGCTCACGAACAAGGCCATACGTGATCCATTGCTTGTGCCCCTCGTCGGACTCCGCAACGGATCGTGGCAACCATTTAGGACAGGTCCCGTCCAGCACCCCGGCCAGATCCTCTTCCCCCATTGCAACCGCCCCGGCCAAAGGCAACCACCGGGCCGGAAGGCTCGCCCTCGGCGAGCAAAGCACCCATTCAACCGCGGCGTCCATGGGCTCCCGGGGGTGTCAATTCCTCGGCAAGGCGAACCAGCAATCCACGACGCACGTCCGGCGTCACGAACGCCGCGTCCAGCGCGTTCCTTTGCAATTGCAAGACGTCCCGGCGCGTGAGCTCCCGGCACAGTCGCGCCGCCAGCAACAGGTTGTCCGTCAGGCTTGCCCCCGATATCCCAATGTTGTCCGTGTTCACGGTCACCCGGATGCCCTGTTGCAGGTAGTCCATCAATGGATAGCGCCCCTCCCTGCCCGGGCCCGCCCCGATGTCAAAGCCCTGGATCTGAAGGTTCGCATAGGGACACATCTCCACCGCAATCCCCCGGTCCGCCATGGATGCCGACAGCTCGCGGGAATCCTGAAGGCTTAGTGCATGTCCAATGCGCCGCGCGTTCAGGTCAAACACCGCCCGCCATATCCCCTCCGCGTCATCATTCTCCCCCGCGTGCACCGTCAGCGCCAAACCGCACCGATGGATCGCCACGAACTCCTCACGGAAATAATGCGCACGGGTCGATCGATCCTCGTATCCCGCAAGGTCCACCCCGACCACCCGACACCGCTTCCCATCCCGGCCATGCTCCGCGGCCGTCACCGCCAGCGACAAATGCCGCGAGATCCCCGCCCGGTAGTCGCCCATCGACTGGCGCGTCCCGATGATGATGAGGTTTACGTGACACATCCACTGCCCCGCCTGCTCCGCGCTCTGCATCTCATCCTCAAACGTCTCGCGAATGTCCTGCAGCACCTCCCATGGCGAGCGCTCGGCGGTTGCGTAGTTCGCCGGCGAGCATCGCACCTCCGCATACGCGATCCGCTGTCCCACGAAATGCCGGTAAAGCTCCCGGCACTGCGCCTTCAAACAACCCGGGTCCCGCAGCAATGCCGACCCATTGTTGTCCCCGAGTTGCCGATAACGCTCCAAGCCCACCGGCTTCTGGGGCAAGGGCCAATCCTCGGGCATCTCCATCGGCCGAATTGGCGGCAACCTGCCCGGGTCACATGCCGCCATGCGAATACGCTCCAAGGCATCCCCGCCCGTCGCAAAACCTCCCAAATGACAATGCAGCTCCACCTTGGGCAGCCCAGCGATCCAGTCCGCATCCTCCTCCGGATCCACCGGTGACCCCAGCCACTTCAATGCGGCCCCAGGCCATGTCGCCAACTCCGCAAACGGCAAGTCCGCCATGTCCGACCATGATGCCGCGATGTGTTGCGACTGCTCCACGATCCCCTTCAGGTGATGCCGAAGCTCCTCATTGGACGCTCGCACCCAACGAACGCCCCCCTCCCCAACCCGCACCTGTAAGGGATACGTCGCCGCGCTGAGCCGACGCAACTGCGGCCAACCGGGCTCGCCCCCGAGCCGGACGAAGTGCAAGCGGTGGGTGTCCCTGGCTTCAATCACCTCCGCAAGTGTCGAGGGTGAGCGCGGCTTGCCGTCTTTCCCGGGCAGATAGGAATCCGCCAGCACATGAAACACTTCCGCCGCTCCCAAGGCCGCAGCCGCCCGCTGCGCCGACGACGAAATCGTCTTGTATCCGCCAGCAAGGCAAACATGCCGGCGCTCCGCGTCCGGCTCCATTTCCAGGATCCAACGCAGCAGCACCTCCTCGAATCGAAAATGATCCTCTTCGCTCGTCAGATCTACGAAGTCCTCCGCCCGCGTCAGGGTCCAGCGCACGCCCGGCGCATGGGTCGCAAAGAACTCCACCAACATTTCGGCCTTCGTGCCCGCCGATGTCAGTACATGCACCGAGTCGAAGTGCGTGCCCGGCAAGAAAAAGGCCTCAGGGACGACGGCCTGCGAGAGGCCAAGGGTGATGAGGAGGCTCATGCTCCGTGGCGCGGTGGATGGGTTGCTTGGCATGGCGACGTATGGAGGCAAATGGATGAAAGCAGCGTGGCGCAATCAGTAGTGGCCCTCACACGTCCACCGCCCCCTTGCATGTGGGGTGACCGGTGCAGCCCCAGAACTGGCCGCCCGCATTCGGTCCCGTCGTGGCGGTGCGCAGGGCCATGAGCTTGCTGCATTGCGGACAGCGTGGAATGGCGCCTTGCACCGTCCCCTGACCCCCTTGCCGGCGACGTTCCATGCGCGTGGACGCCAGTTGCTCGCTGTAGCCTCCCTCCTCGATGAAGGCCCGCTCCAACGCCGCCAAGTGCTGGTCCAGCAGGTAGTTGGCTTGATGGATCAAGCACAGGATCGCGTTCGCGCGAATTGCCGGGTCGTCATGCTCCAGCCACGGGGCGTACAACTCCCGTCGC
>CAIYFP010000362.1 GCA_903925515.1 uncultured Verrucomicrobiota bacterium | reverse complement strand
TGGTTTCCGGGCCTCCCGTGCATGTGGCGCCCGTGCCGGTGGTGGTCACCGCGCCCGTTTTCGTCCATCGCCCCCATCGGTCGCACTGGGGGTTCCATGGACACGTGGTTTTCCGCCCGTGAGTGCGAGCGGGAATAACGCATAGGAGAAGGCAGGCCCGCCGGCGTGAGACACCGGCGGGCCATTTTCATGGGTTCATGGCGAAACTTGATTCCATGGCTTCCATCCGCAATCTCGGGCCCGATGCGTTTCAAGGGGAAGGCAAGGGTGACGGGGCCGTGCGGCACGGCCGGTTGCACCTCGTGGCGCCCGGGCGTCGGATGATGGCGGAGACGTCGGCCAAACCGAGGTCCCGCGTGGTCGTGGACGGCAAGTTCTTCCGGCTGGACGGCCGGAAGTTCCACCCGCGCGGCGTGACGTACGGGCCGTTGCGGTCGGACGGGCCGGACGAGGGGTTCGCGGGGAGGGAACGGACGCTGGCGGACCTCGACTTGATGGTGGAGCTGGGGGCGAACGTGGTGCGGTTGTATCATGTTCCGCCCCGTTGGTTCCTTGACCTGCTGCACGAGCGAGGACTGAAGGCCATGGTGGACGTGCCGTGGAACAAGCACCTGTGCTTCCTTGACACGGAGTCGGGGCGGCAGGAGGCGCGGGACAGGGTTCGGCGTGCGGCGCGCTCCATGCGTGCGCACCCGGCGGTGTTTGCGCTGAGCGTGGTGAACGAGATCCCGGCCGACATCGTGCGCTGGAGCGGCGCAGGGGAGGTGGCGGCGTTCATCGACGAGCTGGTGGCGGTGGCCAAGGCGGAGGACGGCGACCTGCTGTGCACGTTCGGAAACTTTCCCTCGACGGAGTTCCTGCGTCCACGGACGACGGACTTTGTGTGCTTCAACGTGTACCTGCACGACCGGCGTCCGTTCGAGAACTACGTTGCAAGGCTGCAGACGCTGTCGGACACGCGGCCGCTCGTGCTGGGCGAGTTCGGGATCGACTCGATCCGCGAGGGGGAGGCGCGGCAGGCGGAGATCCTCGGGTGGCAAGTCCGGTCGGCGTTCCAGGGGGGCGCGGCCGGGGTGTTCGTGTACGGGTTCACGGACGAATGGTTCAAGGACGGCGAGGCGGTTACGGACTGGGCGTTCGGGCTGACGACGACGGGGCGGCAGCGGAAGCCGGCGTTCGAGGCGGTGAGGTCCATGTTTGGGCTGGCGCCCGCGTTTCCCCTGCCCGCGACGCCGCGGGTGTCCGTGGTGGTCGCGAGCTACAACGGCGCGCCCACGTTGCGCGCCTGCCTGTTGTCGCTGGAGCGGCTGAACTACCCGGATTACGAGGTCATCCTCGTGGACGACGGCTCGACGGACGCGACGGCGGAGATCGCGTTGCTGTTCCCCGGGGTGCGGGCGCTCCGGCACGAACGGAACCTTGGGCTGGGCACGGCGCGAAACACGGGCATTTACGCGGCCACGGGCGAGGTCGTGGCGTTCACGGACTCGGATTGCCGGGCGGACGAGGACTGGCTGCACCATCTGGTGGGGGACCTGCTGAGGTCGGGGTTTGCGGGGATGGGCGGGCACAACCTGTTGCCGCCGGACGACTCCGCGGTGGCGGCGGCGGTGATGGTGTCGCCGGGGGGGCCGGCTCACGTGATGCTGACGGACCGGGTGGCCGAGCACGTGCCGGGTTGCAACATGGCGTTTCACAAGTGGGCGCTGCTGGAGCTGGGTGGGTTCGACCCCATGTACCGGCGCGCGGGCGACGACGTGGACATCTGCTGGCGCCTGCAACAGCGGGGGTACCGGATCGGGTTCAGCGCGGGCGGCTTCGTCTGGCACTACCGTCGCAACACCGTCGGGGCCTACCTCAGGCAGCAGTCGGGGTATGGGGACGCGGAGGCGTTGCTGGAGCGGCGTCACCCGGAGAACTTCAACCGGTTCGGGGGCTCGATCTGGCATGGGCGCATCTATTCGCCGGCGAAGATCGGCGTGGAGACGTCGAGGCCGATCATCTACCACGGCTTGTTTGGCACGGGGATGTTCCAGAGCATCTACGTGAGCAATCCCGGCCTGACGCTCATGGTGGTGACGAGTCTGGAGTACCATTTCCTCGTGACGCTGCCCCTGCTCGTGCTGGGTGCGGTCGTGCCGCCCATGGCGACCCTTGGGCTCGCGTCGCTGGCGTTGACCCTGGGGTTTTGCGCGGCGGCGGCGGCGCAGGCGGACCTTGCGCCGGGGCGGCGGCGTTGGTGGTCGCGTCCGTTGGTGGCCTTGCTGTTCCTGTTGCAGCCCGTCGTGCGGGGCTGGGCAAGGCACCGGAACCATCTTGCGGGCCAGCAGGCCACGCCCGGCGAGGGCGAGACCCTGGAATCGCTCAGCCTTGAGGGGCACGAGCGCGAGATGCGCCTCCTGCGCTACTGGACGAAGGAGCACGTGGACCGCGTGCGATTCCTTCGGCGGCTTGTGCAGGGCCTCGACGAGCGGGCATGGCAGAACAAGCCGGACGGCGGGTGGAGCCGGCATGACGTGGAGGTCTATGGCAGCCGGTGGGCGCTGGTCCGCCTCACGACGGCGGCGGAGTACCTTGCGAATGGATCCGAGGTCCTGCGATGTCGCCTGGCTACGTCGTGGAGCTTCGTCGCCCGCGCCTCCTTCCTTGCGTCGGCCGGGACCCTGCTGGTCGTGATCGGGTTCACGGGCGCATGGTGGTCATGGCTGACGTTGCTGCTGTTGCCCGTCATGGCATGGCGGCTGCGCCGCGCCGAGCGCACGCTGCTCCGCCGTTTCGTCACGTTCCTCGACGAGCGGGCCAAGGAGCAGGACCTCGTCAAGCTTGGCCCGGAGGACCCTCGCTGACGTCCGGGCCGCCCGCATCCCCGCGTCCGGCCCCCGCTTCCGGGGCATCCTCGCCGGCAGGCTCGACCATGACGACGAACTCGCCCTTGCGGGGACGACGTTGCAGCTCGGCGCTGACGTCGCGGGCGGGGCCGCGAAGGAACTCCTCGAAGCGCTTGGTCAGCTCGCGCGCCACGACCACGCGACGACCGGGCGCGCGCGTGGCAAGTTCCTCCAGCAGGCGGCCCACCCGGTGCGGCGACTCGTACACGCATAGCGTCCCAGGCATGGACAACAGCGCGTCCAGCCTTCGAGACCTCTGGCCGGACTTGAACGGGAGGAACCCGGAGAAATGGAACGAGCCCGTGGGCAACCCGCTGGCCGTGAGCGCCGCCACCAACGCGCACGGCCCCGGGACCGCCTCGACTCGCAGGCCCGCCGCGATGGCCTCCGAAACCACCCGTTCGCCGGGGTCCGAGATGCCCGGCGTGCCGGCGTCGGTCACCAGCGCCACCGTCTCGCCGGCCCGCAGCCGCCCGAGGATCTCGGCGGAGCGGCGGGCCTCGTTGAAGCGGAAGTAGCTGACCATGGGCTTGCGGATGCCGAAGTGCTGGAGCAACTGGCCGGTGCGGCGGGTGTCCTCCGCCGCCACGACGGTGCATTCCCTCAGGACGCGCAGGGCGCGCAGGGTGATGTCCTCGCGGTTCCCGATCGGCGTCGCGACGAGGTACAACGTGCCCGGCATGAGAGGGGGGCATGGACCATGGAGGGGGGCCGCCATGGCCTCGGGCGCGGTCGCGTGATCGCCCACGGATTCGTGTTGCACGGGTGCAGCATGGGGAAGCGCGCGTCGTTTCCCAAGCCGGCGGTGAACCGTTCCGGGGATGGCCCGGCCTGGTTGAAAATGGGGCGAACCGGGGGCAGCCTCCTCGCATGAGTGCATGGGTGGCTGGTGCGGCGTGGGCGTGCGGGACATGGATGGCGGTCGTAGCCGTTGCGGGTTCGGCTGAGAACATGAAGGCCTTCCCCCCTGCCGATCCTGGCATGAGGAGGCATGTCCTGGAGCTGCCCGCGAGGAGGGATGAGTCCGGGTTCAAGGTCGAGCTGCTGGTGGGGCGCACGATCAAGACGGACGCCGCCAACCGGTTCTTCTTCGGGGGCAGGATCGAGGAGGAAACGATCCACGGTTGGGGCTTCCCGCGGTACGTGGTGCGCGAGCTCGGTCCCTTGGCCGGGACGCGAATGGCGGTCGATCCCGGCGCCCCGGCCGCGCATCGGTTCGTCACGTTGGGCGGGGAACCGCGCCTCCTCCGTTACAACAGCCAGTTGCCCGTGGTCGTGTACGTCCCCGAGGACGCCGAGGTCCGGTATCGCCTGTGGCGCGCGGAGGGCAAGCCGCAGCCCGTGCCGACGAGGTAACGCGCCCCCACGATGGACGCTGCGACGGGCCATGGGATGGAACCTTCGCGCGACGCCGCGCCGGGCCTGCGGTCGTCGGATCGCGCATGGTTGCTCGGCATCGACCTTGCGTGGGGGGAGCATCGGCCGGATGGCGTCGCGTTGCTGGAGGGCACGCGCGGCGGCGTCGCGTGGCGTGGGGGAGGATTGGTGCAGGGGGACGACGCGTTGATGGCATGGGTGCGCGGGAGGGTTCCGCCGGGGGACGCCGTGTTCGCGGCGGTTGATGCGCCGTTGGTGTGTCCCAACGAGACGGGCGCGCGCCCGGTGGACCGGGAGACACACCGATGGTTCGGGAGGCAGCATGCGGGGTGTCACCCGTCCAACGCGCGCCTGTGCCGCAGGCCGTTGCGCGTGGCCACCCTGCTTCGCGGCATGGGTTTCGAGATCGGCTGGGACCTGCGCTCGCGGCGTCAGGCGGCCGAGGTCTATCCGCATCCGGCGATGGTGCGTTGGTTCGGGCTCGACCGGGTGCTGAAGTACAAGCGGCCTCCGGTGGTGGGCCGGCGGCGCGAGTTCGGGCGTTACCAGCGGTTGCTTCGCGACCTCATGAGCGAGGAATTCCCGGGGCTATCCCCGCACGCGGACGTCGAGGCCTTGATGGGCGCGGCATGGAGCAAGCCCGCGGAGGACCAGTTGGATGCCTTTTTCTGCGCCCTGATTGCATGGTGGCATTGGCGCGACAGCGGGACGCGGACCCAGGTGCTCGGGGACGTGGAGACAGGGTTCCTGCTGGTGCCGCAGGCCAGCGAGCGGTGAGCGAGGGTGAAGCTCGTGTCCGACGAGGAGCGAGCCACGACGTGGGAAACGAAAACGCCGCGGCCCTTGGGGTTGGCTAGTGTCGTGTCTCACAAATGGCTGGTGTTTCGCCGCGAGGGATTTTCGTGTCCAACGAGGCGCGAGGGACGAGCAGACCCGCAGCGGTCTGTGAGGAGCGAGCCACGACGTGGGACGCGAAAAGAGCCGCGGCCCTTCGGGTTGCTCCAAGAATGCCCCGGGGCTTCGTGGTTCGTCCGTCCCAGACCGCTGCGGGCAGGCTCC
>CAIYFP010000361.1 GCA_903925515.1 uncultured Verrucomicrobiota bacterium | reverse complement strand
CCGAGGCCGCCGGCATCGACGTCGGCGCCCGTGAGTTCGTGGTGGCCGTTGCCCCCGAACGGTGCCCGTCCGGCTGCGTGAAGACGTTCGCGTCCTTCACCGCCGACATCGGGCGACGGGTGGCATGGCTCCAGGAGTGCCAGGTGCGGACCGTGGCGATGGAGAGCACGGGCAATGACTGGGTGCCGTTGTTCTAGGCGCTGGAGGACGCGGGCATCGAGATATGCCTGGTCAACGCGCGTCATGTGAGGGCGGTGCCCGGTCGCAAGACCGACGTGTGCGACGCGCCATGGCTGCAGCAGCTGCATACGGCCGGCCTGCTCCAGAGGTCCTTCCGCCCACCGGCCGAGGTGGCGTCGCTGCGCTACGTGATGAGGCACCGCCCGGACCTGGTCCTCACGGCGGCCCGGCTGCTCGAGGAACAGCAGAAGGTCCTCAACGAGATGAACCTCAAGCTGCACCCTGTCTTCAGCGACCTCGACGGGGCCAGCGCGATGGCCATCGTGGAGGCGATCCTTGGGGGGGAACGGAACCCGCCGGCCCTGGCCAAGCTACGGCACCCGAGGTGCAGGGCCTCGCAAGCGGTGGTGAAGAAGGCGTTGCAGGGGAACGACCGGCCGGAGCTGCTGTTCGTGCCGGGACAGGCCAACCGCGTGTGGGGGCAGGTGCGCGAGCAGGTGGACGAGGCGGACCGAGAAGGGGCCCGGCTGGTAGGGGCGATCCCGTCCGAGTCACCGGGGCCGCTGCCGCCGCCGGCCACGAGGAACCCAAGGCGCCTGCAGAAGAACGCGGTGGACATGGCGGTGTTCGAGGAGGCGTACCGGTTCTACAAGGTGGACCTCAGCGAGGCGACCGGGGTGGGTGCGGGGCTTCGGACGGCGCTGATGACGGAGGTTGGGACGGCGGAAGAGCTGTTGAGGGCGTTCAAGACCGCGGAAAGCTTCGCATCGTGGAACGGGCTGTGCCCGGACGCCCGGATCACGGGCGGTCGGGTGCTGAAGGCGAAGACGCGAGCGGTGAAGGGCCGGGTGGCGCAGGCCTTCCGGTTGGCGGCGCACGGCATGGCGAGGGCCCAGGGCAAGATGGGCGAGCACGTGAGGCGGATGAAAGGGCGGCTGGGGAAGGCGGAGGGGATCACGGCGACGGCGCACAAACTGGCGCGGGTGGTGTATGGGATGATCAAGAACCGCCAGCCTTACGACGAACAGAAGGCCTTTCGCCCGACGGCATCGTCACGGGCCAAGCGGCTGAAACGGATGCAGGAAGAGGCCGCCGCCATGGGAATGCAGCTCCTCCCTGCGGCATCATGAGGCGCATGAGTTAGTCAGGAGACGCGAACAATGCGGTCACGGGGATGCGCATGCTGAGGTCGGTGTCCATCCGCCACGATGGCGTGTTGGCTCGAGGCCTGCCGCAACGCGCCCGCTTGCGGGTCGCAAGCTTCCCACCGTCTTCCGTCGGCGCGGCGTGAGTCGAGAACCGGGCACTCAGGGACTGCCTACGCGGGGATCGGGAGGCGGGTTCGGTGGTTGACATGTCGAAGCCGTCGTTTTTAGCGTGGATCCCACAAAGCCGCTATGTCCGAAAATACTCCAGTCCCCCCCACCCCTCCGACACCGCCCGCCGGCGACGCCGTGCAGAAGAAGCAGACGGTACGCATCAGCCTTCCCCCGAAGCCGGCGGCGGGCCCGTCGATTCGAATCCCCACGGCCGCGCCTGCGGCCCCGGCCCCCGCCGCGCCCGTGGCGGCGGCGCCGGCGGCGGCGGTTCCCGCCGCAAAGGCGGCACCCTCGATGCCTGCGGCCCCGGCATCGAAGCCTGCGGTTCCCGCGGCGCCTGCCGCCGCGCCGGCCGCTCGTCCGGCCCCGCGCCCGTCATCCGGGGGCGGCGTGAGCGGCCTTGACGTGGGGTTGGCCTTTGCGTCGGCGTTGCTGGCGATCGCGGCGGTGGCGGTCCAGTACTGGTTTGTTGCGCAGCAGTAGCACCTTCGGTAGGCAAGGGGCGTCATGGCATCTAGCAACATCCTTACCGTCGGGACCTCGAACTTTGAGGCCGACGTCCTCAAGTCCTCGCAGCCCGTGTTGGTTGATTTTTGGGCGGAGTGGTGCGGTCCCTGCAAGATGTTGGGACCGGTTCTGGACGAGTTGTCTGCGGAGCTGGCCGGCAAGGCCAAGGTCGCGAAGGTCAACATCGACGAGCACTCGGACCTTGCGGTCCAGTTCGGCATCCAGTCCATCCCGACCTTGCTGGTGTTCAAGGGTGGCAAGGTGGTGGCCCAGGCGGTGGGCTTGAAGCCCAAGGCCGCGCTCAAGGCGTTGGTCGAGGGTGCCGCCTAGGTCGCCGGGAAGGTTCCTCAGCCCGCGCTCGCGCGGGACACAAGATGTTCGGGTTTCCAGCGCCCGTCGGCATGCGTCGGCGGGCGCTTTTTTACTCGCAGCTGGCGACGATGGTCGGGTCGGGGCTTCCGTTGGGGACGAGCCTCGGAACGCTGTCGAGGACAGGGGCGGCGCCGTTGGAGCGTGAGATTGCGACGGGACTGGCCATGCGGTTGGGGAGGGGCATGACCGTGGCCGAGTCGTTCGAGAGCCTTCCGGGAGCGTGGGTTGGCCCGCTGGAGGTGGCGCTGGTGCGGTCCGGCGAGCTGTCGGGGCGGCTGGACCATGCGTTCGCCATGATTTCCCGGCATCATCTTGCGCGGGCAGAGAACATGGCGTCGGTGATCCACGGCAGCGTGTATCCGGTGCTGGTCCTGCATGCGACGGCGTTCGTCGCCCCGCTTCCGATGCTGGTGCGGACGGGCAACCTGCTGGCGTACGGGGCACGTTCCGCGGGCGTGCTGGCGTGCCTGTACGCGTTGACGGGGTGGGTGGCGTGGGCCATTCGACCGCATCATCGCTGGAGGGCGCTGGTGGAGGGTGCCTTGATTCGGGTCCCCGTGTTGGGAGGCGCGCTCGCGGACCTGGCGTTGGCACGGCTTGCGTGGTCGCTGGAGGCGCTGCTTTCGGCGGGCATGCTGGTGACGGAGGCGTGGCCGATCTCCGCGCGCGCGGGTGGCATGGCCCGCCTTGAGCGCGTGGTGGAAGGGTGGAGCGACGCGTTGGAGGCGGGGGCGACGCCGGGCGAGATGGTGGTTGCATCCGGCGTCTTCCCGGAGGCGTTCGCGAGCAGCTATCTCACGGGCGAGGCCTCGGGACGGCTGGAGCAGGAGCTGGGGCGGCTGGCCCGGCAGCACGAGGAGGAGGGTTTTCGGCGGCTGCGGATGTTCGGCCTCGGGTGCCCCAGAGTGCTGTATGTCGTCGCGAGCGCGTGGATGTTGCTGGAGATCGTCTCCCTTGCGACGGGCTACGTGTCGGCGGTGGGCGAGTTGATGGCGGAGTGAGGAGGCGGGAGACGGGGCTGGCCAGCCGGTTCTCGCGACGGGTAGGGTCGGGGGACCAAGATATGGCAAAGTCAAAGGCGAGCACGTACCGATTCTGCGCGGGGCCCTGGAACTTCAGCGAGGGGCGGGACCCCTACGGCCCCGAGACGCGCCCGGCGCAGTCGTTCGACTGGAAGCTTTCGGCGCTGAAGGAGCTGGGTTTCGAGGCCATGATGTTCCACGACGACGACGCGGTGCCGGACATCGACTCCAAGAACCCGGCGCAGGTGTTGAAGGAGGCGAAGGAGCTGAAGAAGCGGCTGGACGGGGAGGGGATCGCGGCGGAGATGGTGGCGCCGCGCCTTTGGTTCCACCCGAGCACGGTGGATGGCGCGTACACGAGCAACGACAAGAAGCAACGCCGCTACGCGATCGACCGGTCGAAGCAGGCGATCGACATCGCGGGGGTGCTCGGCACGGACCTGCTGGTGTTGTGGCTGGCACGCGAGGGGAGCTACCTGAGGGAATCGAAGGACGCGCGGCGTTGCGTGGACCTTCTCGTGGAGGCGCTGGACGCCATGCTCGCGCACGACCGCCGGATCCGGCTGGCGATCGAGCCCAAGCCGAACGAGCCGATGGACCATGCGTACCTGCCGACCATCGGGCATGCGCTGGCGATCGCGCAGCTCACGGACGCGCCGTCCCGCGTGGGCTGCCTGATCGAGTCCGCCCATGCGATCCTTGCCGGGCTGGATCCCTCGGACGAGATCGACTTCGCGATGGCGTTCGGGAAGCTGTGGTCGTTGCACCTGAACGACCAGAACGGCCTCAAGTTCGACCAGGACAAGCCGTTTGCGTCGTCGAACCTGCGCGTGGCGTTCAACCAGGTGCGTGCGCTGGAGCGCAACGGGTATGGGCGCAACGGGGAGTACGTGTGCTTTGACGTCCACCCGTTTCGCACGACGAGGCCCGAGCATTACCTGAAGCACCTTGCGAACTCGCGGGACACGTTCCTTGCGTTGGTGGAGAAGGCCCGCAGCTACCCGGAGAAGGAAGCGCAGGCCCTGGTTGCGGACCGCAACTACCAGGACCTCGACCTGCTGGTGCTGCGCCACCTGCTGGGCATGTGAGCGCCATGGACGCCCGGACATCCATGGACCGGCGGCCCCGAAGGCTCGACCAGTTGCTCGCGTCGTGTGGATACTGCTCGCGGCGCGAGGCCCGCGGTTGGCTGCGGCGCGGGAGCGTCACCGTGGACGGGGAGGTCGAGCGATCGCCGGACCGGCGCGTGATCGCCGGCTCGGTCCGGGTCGCCGGCGAGCCCCTGGACCATCCCGATGGGCTGGTGGTGGTGATGAACAAGTTGCCCGGGACGGTTTGCACGCGGGAGGAGGGCGAAGGGGAGACGGTGTTTGCGCGGTTGCCGGAGAGGTGGCTGCGCCGGCATCCGCCCTTGGTGACGGCGGGGCGGCTGGACCGGGACGCGACCGGGTTGCTGGTGCTCACGGACGACGGCGACAAGGTGCACGCATGGACGTCGCCGCGACGGCACGTGGCCAAGGAGTACGTGGTGATGCTCGACCGAGAGGTGCGGGCGGAATGGGCAGGCAAGTTCGCGGAGGGCATCCCGATCGGGGACGATCGCCCGTGTCTTCCGGCCCGGCTGGAAGGGGAGGGGGGGCGCGAGGCGCGGCTGGAGATCCATGAGGGCCGCCACCATCAGGTGAAGCGAATGTTCGCCGCCGTGGGTGCGAGGGTGCTTGGGTTGCATCGGGTGCGTTTCGGGCCGTTTGTGGTTGGGGAGCTTGCGCCCGGGGCATGGCGCGTGGAGGCGGGATTGGAGGGCAGGGTGGCTGGCGGGTGAGCCTGGGTCCGGGTGCTGAAAAAAGGCGAAGAAACATCTTGTGAAAAATTTCACGTTCTTCACGATGGCCGGCCTTGCGGGCGGGCATGGCATGGGATGCAGGTGCAAACCACGCGTGCACACCGGGAAGCCGTCCGGGGCGCGATTCAAGATTTTCATGCGTTGGGTGCGACACATTCTGGCAGGGGCAGCCGTGCTTGCCCTCTCGTTTTCGGGGCTTGCGGCCGACTCGGGCCACGGCGGCGGTCACGGAGGCGGCGAGCACCATGGATTGTCCGCCGCAGCGTCCCAGTTTCACCTCGGGCCGCTGCTCGTGACCAACTCCATGATCGTGACGGTCATCGTGGCGTTGGGAATCATCGTTTTCGCCCAGTTGGCCACGCGGAAGCTGGCACCGGTGCCGTCGGGATTGCAGAACGTTGCGGAGTGGTTGGTGGAGAGCCTGTACGGGTTCATTGGATCCTTGCTCGGGCCCGAGCTGGGCAAGCGCGCCTTCTGGTTCTTTGGGACCTTGTTCCTCTTCATCCTCTTCACGAATTGGTTCGGGCTGATCCCCGGCGTGGGCACGGTGACCTATGGCGGCGAGCCCATCTTGCGGGGTGGCAACGCGGACCTGAACACCACGTCGGCGTTGGCCATGTTGTTCTCGGTGCTTTGGTTGTACTGGAGCGTCCGGTCGCTGGGGGTGGGAGGCTTCCTGAAGCACATCTTCGCGGCGGGCGGCGGCGGGAAGGGGATCATGGGGATCTTCATGGTGCTGGTGTTCTTCATGGTGGGATTGATCGAGGTGGCCTCGATCCTGTCCCGCCCGGTCTCGCTCAGCTTCCGGCTCTACGGCAATGTGTTCGCGGGGGAGAACATCCTTGAGTCCATGATGACCGTGGTGCCGTGGCTTGGGTGGATTATCCCCCTTCCTTTTTACTTCCTTGAGCTGCTGGTGGGGATTGTCCAAGCCTTGGTCTTCACGCTGCTGACGGCCGTGTTCACGTCCTTGATGTGCAACGCGCACGGGCATGACGAGCATGGCCCCGGGGAACATCACTAGGCGCAAGGCAGTAATTTGAGATTTCGGTCGTCAGACGGTGGCAAGACTGCCGGGGCGACCGGCAACTAAACAGAAAGGCAAAAACTATGATGCCCATGTTGGCAGAAATCGCCGGTAACCTCCATGTCGGTCTGGCCGCCCTCGGGTCGGCCATCGGCGTGGGGATCATCGGCCTCAAGGCTGCCGAGGCGACGGGTCGGAACCCGGGCGCTGCTGACCAGATCCGGAACAACGCGATCATCTTCGCCGCCTTGGCGGAGGGCGTCGTGTTCTTCGCGATCTTCTTGGCCAAGTAACATTCGCCGGGCGCGGGCTTGCCCGTGCCCGGATCCATTTGACCTGTCCATGATGCTGCATTCCATGTTGGCCGCCTCGGAGGGTGCTACCGGCAATCCCGCGAAGGCGATTCTCGACCAGTTCGGCTGGCACCCGCAGTTGTTTCTGTCGCAGGTGGTGCTGTTCGTGATCTTGGCGCTTGCGTTGCGGAAGTTCGCGTATGCGCCCTTGCTAGGAATGCTCGAGAAGCGGCGTCAGCAGATCTCCGAGGGGATCGAAAACGCGGAAAAAACGAGGCTGGCGTTGGCCCATGCCGAGACGCGAGCGGCTGAGATCGTCGCCGCGGCGGGGCAGCAGGCGAACCGAATCATCGAGGAATCCCGGGCGGCTGCGGTGAGCCTTGGCGAGCAGGAGCGGCAAAAGTCCGTGGCGGAGGCGCAGCGCATCGTGGCGAAGGCCCGCGAGGCTGGCGACGCCGAGTTGGCCCGGCTGAAGGGCGAACTGCGGCGCGAGTTTGGCCGGCTGGTGGTCCAGGCCGCATCCCGATCCACGGGCGACGTCTTGACGGCGGAGCAAAAGGGGCGCCTGTCAGACGAGGCCGTGCGCCAGTTGTCGGCGTAGCGGGGCGCGGAGCTTGGGCCATCGGATCGAAGGGGAACCATGAAGACCAGCAAGCAGGCGATGCGGGACGGGAAGGCGCTGTTCCTTGCGTGCAAGGTGGACGGGATGCTGGACGAGGGGCGCGTGCGGGAGACGGTCCGGCGCGTCCTCGAGGTTCGGCCGCGGGGCTATCATGGAGCCTTGGGGTATTTTCGGCGCCTGGTGAAGCTGGACCTGGATCGCCGGGCGGCGGTCGTGGAGTCGGCGGTTCCGGCGACGCCCGCGCTGGAGGCGTCGGTGCGCGAGCACCTGTCCCGGCGGTATGGGCCGGGGTTGAACATCCGTTTCGAGACGCGTCCCTCGTTGGCAGGGGGATTGCGAGTCCGGGTGGGAAGCGACATTTACGATGGAAGCGTGGCGGGCCGGCTGGAGCAGCTCGCGTCGTCCTTGTGACGCCGGGCACCGCGGTTCGTGGCAAGACAAAGGAATTAAGGTTTCGAGATGAGCAACATCCTTCAGGAAATTGAGGCGCAGATCGCCGGCGTGCAAACGTCGGTCACCCGTCAGAACGTTGGTGTCGTCCGCGAGATCTCGGACGGCGTGGCCAAGATCGAGGGCCTGACCGACGTCATGCTCAACGAGATGATCGACTTCGGCGGAGGGGTCATCGGCATCGCGTTGAACCTTGAGGAGACCGAGGTGGGCGCGATCGTGCTGGGCGACTACTTGGGCATCAAGGAAGGGGCCGAGGCCAAGTGCACCGGCAAGCTGCTTTCCGTGCCGGTGGGCAAGGGCCTTCTCGGCCGCGTCGTGGACACGCTGGGCCGTCCAGTCGATGGCAAGGCCAGCCATTGCGCCCT